>NZ_JBEUEL010000010.1:0-94911 GCF_041725775.1 Pueribacillus sp. YX66
CCGATTCAAATTCGGTTTACCTAGTGGTTTTATTGTACCAAAGGATGTGATAGAAAAAAAGGGAAACTTGAGTTATCCACAATTTAAAAAGTCAAAAACAGAAATTCGGTTCGTTTCGACTCAAAAAAGAGGGAGACCAACTGGTAAAAATTAACAACTGTGGATAAGTGATTTTCCCATCATCAAAGAGTAAGAGATATAAATTTACTCTTCATGGCTGTACTTACTTGCAGGTGGTAGGTTTTTTCGTGTATTGATGAGTGTTAATTTTGCGAGAAACATAATGTGAACATCGTTATTTTGTTGAGAGAAGTGCCTCCGAATATTTTGAAGAACGATCTTCATTATTGGAAAAATTCCTTGTTAATGAAACAATTGAAAGTAGTTCTTTCAATGGAATTTAAAATGTCGTTATGCGATTGGAAAAGGTCATCTTTTTTATAAATATTTGGTGTTTGAAAGAGAGTGTATTGCTCGATGATATTTTCGTTCTATACTTTAACACCATATTTTTAGGTTTTATTCAGTTTTCAATTACAATTAAATTAGGTGTCTCTTTAAAGATTTGAGCATCCAATTAACTTTTTACAAATTAATGCTCATATTCGCTCCTTCTTAATTAGTAAAGAAAAAGTAACGTGAAAATTCCCCTTAACAAAACGTTCAATATCCTTTACATTTAATTGTGGGCAAATTGTATGATTACTGATGGGTGTCAATCAGTACGTCATTAGTAGGAAAAAAGACAACACTTTAAGCCTAAGGAGGAACTGGAATGACACTGTTTATCGCCTATCTCATCGTTTTTTTACTTGCAGCTATTCCGTTTTTTGAAATTGTCGGTGTGATTCCGATTGGTGTAATTGCTGGTTTACATGCAGTGCCAGTCACTATATTAGCGTTTATTGGTAATATGCTTACTATTTTACTTATCATATTATTAATGGATAAAATTATAGGTTGGTTTGAAAAGCGAAAAGAAAAAAATCCAGAAAAATCCAAAAAAAGGGAGCGACGGGCGGCCCGAGTTTGGAAGCGGTATGGCTTACCAGGGCTTGCAATTATTTCACCCATTTTAATCGGAAGCCATCTCGGCGTCATTTTAGCAATGGGATTTGGTGGAACGAGAAAACAAATCGCTGTATGGATGACGGCGAGTATTTTCTTTTGGGCGATCGTGACAGGAATTGTTTCTCATTATGGAGTTGATTTTATATTTAGCCAAACTGGCAGGTCAGGTTTCCTTGAAGACCTATTAAAACGTTAAGAACTTCGTTTACTTTTGAGCAGGTTCATTTGCCTATTGACGTAGTTGTGATATTTAACTAAAACAACGTAACTACGTCCATTTCTTTGCCTCTAAGGCTTGCTATCTGGCGTGTCTTCGTTATGAAGCACGTCTTTTAATTCATCTTCTTTCGTGACGTTTGCAAGTTTGACGTTGGAACGATAGGCTGCACGGCAAACGAGATGTCCCGATACAGGTGCAGTAATAAAGACAAACACAATCCCTAGTAAGAGACGAACACTAATGAATGATTCACTTACTAAAAAAAAGAGAAATACACCGCTTAACGTAAGTAGGACTGCTAACGTCGAGCTTTTTGTAGCAGCATGCGCCCGTGTATATACGTCTGGGAAACGAATCATTCCAAAAGCACTGACCATGCTCATCGTAGCCCCGATTAAAATGAGAAGGGCAGTTGAAAATTCACCGATTTCGTTTATATTCAATGATTACCCCCCTCTCGATAAATTTACAAAGAGCAATCGTACTAATAAATGCAAGAATTCCAATTAAGAGAATGACATCGAAAAATGCTTTCGTCCCAAGGAGAATCGAAAAAATCGCAATTCCTGAAACGAGGTTTACCCCGATTAAATCCATTGCAAGGACACGGTCTGGTAGTGATGGACCACGAATAATTCGGTAAACGGAAACGGCTATCGCTAATGCAAAAAAAACGAGTGATAGGATGAGCATCGTTTCAATCATTAGCGGGTCACCTCCATAATCGCTTTTTCAAATCGTTTTAATGAGTTAAATAAAAATTCTTTTGAATCTTCAACATCAATTGCATGAATGTAAAAAACGTCTCCTTCTGGTGATACTTCCATGACGACCGAGCCGGGTGTTAATGTTAAAAGCAAGGCGAGTGTCGTTACTTCCCCATCACTTTTTAGCTCAGTTTTATATGTTATAATCCCGGGGGTCAAATTTAGTTTCGGACTTAAAATTTGTTTAAGTACAAGAATACTTGACTGAAAGATTTCAGAGATAAAAATGAGAACGAGTTTTACCGCCATAATAAAACGGCGCAAATAAAACTGTTGACCAAAAAAGCGGTGCATGAAAAAAATGATAAAAGCTCCGATGACAAAGCCAGTTAAAAACGTACTGACACGTATTTCATCTTCATCAATGAGCAACATCCATAAGATCGCAATAAAGACATTGAGCAAAAATTGGGCTGGCACGGTCATTCACCTCTCTTAAAGTGTTTCAAAAAGGGGATGAATCAGACGCAGGTCAAGGCACGGAATGAAAAATCGACGTAATGTATATATGTGGTACATGAGTAAGATTTTTCATGACGTAACGAAGAGATGCGCTGCGGATTTTCGGCCCTTCTTTGAATAACCATTTAATCAAACGTTTGAAAACTGACAGGATGTAGGTCATACAGACGTTGCTTGCACGTCCATGGCGTTCTTCGTCTTTCGATAAGGTTTTTCTAGTGTCTATTATCTATCAATTTAATCACGTGTTAATACAGCATCAATATACACTTCAGGGTTCGCTAACGTATGTGCAGCATCTTGAACGTAAGGTGCGAGTAACTCTGGAGCGATCCCAATTCCTATAGATAACATTGCGAGGAGGACAGAAGGTACAAGCAAGCCTTTTTTTAATGGCATTTCATCTTCTTTACTTATAATGGTCTCTCCCCAAAAACTATTTAAGAAAATCCGTAAAAGTGAATAGAGGACGAATAAGCTTGAGATGAATCCGAGCGTAAGTAAAATGTAAGAACCGGCTTCAATCGCGCCTTGTCCGATTAGCACTTTTCCGATAAACCCGCTAAACGGAGGTATTCCGACGAGAGCTAACATCGTTATGAAAAACAACCAGCCTAGTAAAGGATAATTTCGTATTAAACCACTCATTCTTTCTATTTTAGCTGTTCCTGTTAAAGCGATCATCGTTCCCGCTAGTAAAAATAAAAGGGCTTTAACAACCATATCATGGACGAAATAGTACGTAGCTCCTTCAAATCCAATTGTCGTTGATGTAGCGAGACTAACAAGAATAAACCCGACCGTTATGATGACGTTATAGGAAACAATCGTGCGGATATTTTGATAAGCGATTGCTCCAAGACTGCCACCGATTAACGTAATCCCCGCCATGATGCCAATAAGCGTAAGGGTGATTTCAGGTTCATGGTAAAATAACAAGGTAAATACGCGAAATAGAGCATACATACCAACCTTTGTTAGCAGTGCCCCGAATAAAGCAGCGATCGCAGTTGGTGCGACACTATAAGACCCTGGCAGCCAATAGTAGAGGACGAGTCCTGCTTTTAAGCTAAAGACGATTAAAAATACGATACTAATTGTTGTTAGTAGGGGGCCTTGTCCAACTTCAGCAATCCGTTCGGATAAATGCGCAAGATTCAACGTGCCAACTGTACCGTACAAATATGCAATCGCGACAAGAAACAGCCACGATGAAACAACGTTTATTGCGACGTATTTAAACGATTCTCGCAGTTGAATTCTTTTTCCTCCAAGTGAAATGAGAACATATGAAGCGATGAGCATCACTTCAAAGCAAACGAATAAGTTGAATAAGTCCCCTGTTAAAAACGATCCGTTTACACCAGCGATTAAAAAAAGCACGAACGGATAAAAATACATTTGCTCACGCGCTTTCCCGATTGAAAAGAAAGCATAAAGCAAACATATGACAGTGACAACGCACGTCGTAAGCACGAGTAGCATAGCAAACGAATCAGCAACGAACATAATGCCGAACGGAGGTTCCCAACCACCGAAGTCAAGCCGAAGTATGCCGTTCTGTTGAATAAGATTCAATATGTAAAGACTAATGAAAGCTGTTAGTAACATTGCACATAAACTTATCAACCTTTGGGTCCGAATATAGGGACGGAGGAAGATGAGCACGATGCCACTAATCAGAGGGATGATCATCGGTAGTGAAATAATGTTATTCATCGTCGACTCCTCTTAACTTTTCTAAATCATCAGTTCCTGATTCTTTATATGTTCGATAAGCAAGTACAAGAATGAAGGCCGTGACAGCAAAGCTGATCACAATCGCAGTTAAAATGAGTGCTTGCGGTAATGCATCTGTATAGTTTTTTGCATCTTCACTTAATAATGGCACGTCCCCAGCCTTAAGTCGTCCCATTACCATTAACAACAAGTGAACAGCATGGGAAAGAATCGCAGTCCCAATAATGACGCGAATTATGTTTCGTGTAAGCAACAAGTACGTTGCGACCATCACTAAAATTCCAGCTAAAATAATGATTAACGTTTCCATATACTTAGATATCCTCACTGATGCTTAAAATAATTGTAATGACAACACCAACAACGGCAAGCGCAACACCTGCTTCAAAAATCGTTACCGTTGATATCCCGACTTGACCGATCATCGGCAAGTCGAAAGAAGCGACCGTCTGTGTTAGAAACGGGGCTCTAAAGAACAGCGAGCCAAGTCCAGTTGCAACGGTAATTAAGGCGCCGAGCGCTGCAATCAATTTAAAATCAAATGGAAGCCCTTTATGCACAGTTTCAATGTCAAAAGCGAGGTAAAGAAGGACGAGCGCGGAAGCAAGAACGAGCCCACCAACGAATCCACCGCCTGGATTGTTATGCCCAGCTAGAAAGATGTAGACACCGAGTGTCAAAATGATAAAAACGACAACTTTTGCAACGGTTTGCAAAATGACATCATTAATCCTCAACGTTCTGCTCCTCCCTTCCTTTCTTTAACTTAATTAATGTAAATACTCCAATACCAGCTAGAAAGAGGACTACGACTTCTAACATCGTATCAAACGCTCGGAAATCGCCTAAAATCGTGTTGACAATATTAAGTGAGCCAGTAAGTTCATACGCATTTTCAAAAAAATGGGCGATCGATTCAAACATTTGATTGCTGTTTACAGAAAGTGCAACGAGAATGAAGACGATTCCAACGGAAACAGAAATGAGCGCATTTGAAAGTCGAATGCTTCGCTTTGGTGTTTCTTGCTTAAACTCAGGCAAAAAGTAAAAACAAAGTAAAAACAGAGCAGTCGTTACAGATTCAACGACGAGTTGTGTTAAGGCCAAATCAGGTGCTCGGAACAAAACGAAAAGACCTGAAATTGAGAAACCGAGTACTCCGTTTAATAAAATAGCAGTTACTCGTGATTTTGCGAATAATATCGAAATTCCAGCTATGATCATGACGACGATCATAATCCACTCGTATACTGTAATCGGAGCGTCATTAGATATTGTAAATGAAAAAGCGTGAGTGAAAATTAAACTGCCACCGACTGTAATGACGAAAAACAAAAAAATGTACGAGAAGTAATGACGTATTGAGCCAGTCATGTATGATCTTGTGATTGTGTAAGCATGCTTTGCTCCTCGTTCTAATATGCGGTTGTATAACGCATCAAATGACCATTTTTCAGGAAATAATTGATAGATGCCGTTCCAATAGCGAAACGACTTGTATAAGATCGTTCCAACGATGACAATTCCTATTGTCATAAGCAATTCTGTATTTAACCCATGCCAAGCGGAAATATGAGGCGTTAAATTCATTGTACTCGCTAAAGGCTCGTAAATGCTTGTCATAATCGGATGCAGGATGTATGTACTGATGACATTTGGGAAAAAGAATATCCCCACAATCAAAATTGACAAGATCGTTGGTGCGATAATCATGCCAAATGATGCTTCTTCCGCAGGACGATCAAATTCATCGGGTTCATAGGTGCCAAAGAACGTCTGGAATACGATAATCATACAATAAACGAATGTTAAGACGCTTGCGATCCAAGCGATGATCGGGAATAACGTGCTAACAAAATCAAGAGAGAAAAAGTTAAGCTCATGTACAGATAACACTGCAGTAAAAAACATTTCTTTACTTAAGAATCCGTTAAAAGGCGGCAAACCAGCCATTGAAAAGCTGCCGATTAATGCAATAGTAAACGTAATGGGCATCATTGCCATTAATCCACCTAGTCTGCGAACATCACGCGTACCAACCGTATGGTCAATAATACCGATGACCATAAATAGGGCGCCTTTAAATGTTGAATGATTGATAAGGTGGAAAAATGCAGCAAACATTGCTTGTGTAAAAATAAGTGAAGATGGATTAAAATTAAAGGCATACACTGCAGAGCCAATTCCGATTAAAGACATAATAAGTCCAAGTTGGCTTATCGTTGAATAAGCAAGAAGTGCTTTTAAATCGGTTTGGCGTACAGCTGTAAAGGAGCCCCAAAACAGCGTAATGAGACCGCCAATACTTACAATCCAAAACCATAGCGGTTCGATGCCAAAGATCGGAGTAAAGCGGGCGATTAGATAGAGACCTGCTTTAACCATCGTCGCTGAATGCAAATACGCGCTAACAGGTGTTGGGGCTTCCATCGCGTCAGGAAGCCAAATATGGAATGGAAACTGAACTGATTTTGTAAATGCACCGAGCAGAATGAGCAGTAACGCCGGAATGAATAACTCGTGATCGGTGTATAAGTGAATCGTCGATGCAATTTCGCGAAGACTGAACGTGCCTGTCATATTGTAAATGCTTAGAAACCCTGCTAGCATCGCTATTCCGCCAGTCACTGTGATAAGCAATGATTTTTGTGCACCGTACCGTGATTTAGTTCGGTAAAACCAAAACGCGATGAGTAAAAATGAAGAAATGCTCGTTAATTCCCAAAATAAGTAGAGGACGATAATGTTATCTGAAAAGACGAGACCGAGCATCGCACCCATAAACAGTAACAAATAAACGTAAAAATGAGTAAGTGATTCTCGTTTTGACAAATAAAAAATTGAGTATAAGACGACTAAGCTACCAATACCTGTTATGAGTAAGCCAAATAACAAGCTAAGACCGTCAAGATATGTTGTAATCGTGATACTATATGTAGGGATCCATTCAATTGTTTGAATAAAATTGCTACCATTTGCAACGTTAGGGATGTAGCGAGCAAGCATAATAAATGCAAGGATCGGTATGAAAAGAATAAACCAGCCAATATGAATTTGGTGAAATAAGCGTTTATGTAAAATCGGTATAATTAATGCCGCTAAAAATGGTATGATAATTGTAATTAACACAAGGAACCTCCATAAAACTTGACTCAAATGCTGACAAGCGAGATAATTAGTAGCCAATAAAGTAAGTATTTAATGAGCCTATCACTCTATATGTAAAGAAAAGAATCCAAGAATTTCCGTAAATTTCATCATAAATTATACACTATATTAAATTGGACTGCATTTGGGCGGCTCAAAAAATGTTGAAAGGGTGAAATTGCGCTATGAAAAAAATGAGAACGCGCATGGATGAAAGTATTCTTGTCTGTGTTTATTATGGTCCAAACGGCGAACGGTTAATAAAACGGGGTCATAAAATGGCGAGCATGCTTGATTGCCCTTTATACATTTTAACAGTTGATCCTCTTCCGTACGATGAATTTGATGCTGAACGTTCAGGGTATATTGAACGCTGGAAGGAACTCGCTGAACAATGTGATGTCGATGCATTTCTGCTTTATGATAATGAAAGGCGTCCGATTGAAAAAGTGATTGCGGATGTCGCACACAAATATAACATTACCCAAATAATCATTGGTCAAACAGCTCAGAGCAGATGGGAAGAGATAACGAAAGGATCGTTTATTAACGTTCTATTAAGAGAAATGACATTTGTTGATCTGCATATTGTCTCTATTGATCGTTCGATTAAAGGAAAAGAAGATACACACTTTGAAAGAGGGGTTCGTGCCTATTTAGTGAAGGATGGTGACAGCTACCGCGTTAGCTTTACGCTTTCAAAAGACACTGCGTATACGGGCATTTTTTATAAAGAAATTGGAACAGATTTTAACAATGGGATTTTTAAATTTATAAAAAATAATAAAACGTGTGAAGTGCATATAGTGGAAGATAAAGTTGCCAACCCTGAAAAAATACACGCACTTTCAAATTGATGTTGTGTAAAGTTAGAGAGGGGTTTTTTTCGTGAAATTTGATGGGGAAACAGGAAATACAATTCAATTTCCAAGACCGCCACGGAAATTAATATCGCTTGGAAAATTAGCAGGGATTTTACTTGCTGTTCTCATAATTGGCAGTATTGCTATTAACATTTTAACGGATTACATTTGGACAGATCACCTTGGGTATGGATCTGTTTTTGTGACGATGTTCGTTACGCAAATTAGTCTTTGGATTATAGGTTTTCTTTTATTTTTTGTCAGTACGCTAGTTTTGTTTTTTAATATCCGCAACGTCTTTATAAAAGATTACCCGAATGACAGATTGCCTTCTGTTATATTGAATCGCAAATGGTTTACGTTGCTAAATGTACTTATTGCTTTTTTGATTGGTTTGCTTGGCGGAACTATTGTTCAAGGAGTTGGTTGGGAGCGTGTACTTGGATTCATTCACCAAGTACCGTTCGGAATTGAGGACCCATATTTTGGGAAAGATTTATCGTTTTTTATATATACGTTGCCACTATGGAATTTTATAATTGGCGTTTTACTCGTTATTTTTGGTGCCAATATTGTAGCTAAGCTGATCGCTTATTCGATTCATGAATTTATTAAACATTCGCGTCGAGCTCAACGCCATTTTATTGTAAGTACCGTTTTATTTGGAGTCGTTCTGGCGGGGAAGTTTTTTCTAGCACCTTATGAAAAAGCGTTAACGAGTAATGTGAACTTTTTCCAAAAGTCTGTTGTTGAAGGGGTTAGCTTTACAGATAAGCTTATCAACATTCCATTTGATTATGTGATGGTTGGGGTGACACTCCTTTCAACAGTCTTACTTACATTAGCCACGATCCAAAGAAAGCCTTTTTTCGTTAAGCTGGTCATTCCACTTTTTGTCGGAACATTTGTAATTGGAGTTGCCGCTTCTGCTATTGTGCAAAGTTTTATCGTATCTCCGAATGAACTTGCAAAAGAAGAGCCGTTCCTTGAAAACAATATTAATATGACGAGAAAAGCGTATGCGCTAGATGATGTGAAAATTGAAGATCGACAAGTAAACGATTCACTGACGGAAAAAATGGTTGAACAAAATCGCGAAACCGTTGATAATATCCGGATTAACGATACACGGCCATTGAATGAAGTGTATAATCAGTTGCAAACGTTTCGACCGTATTACAATTTCAAAGATGTTGATATTGATCGGTATGAAATCGATGGAGAATATCAGCAAGTGTTTATCTCTGCTCGTGAATTAACGCAAGAAAACTTGCCTGATCGGGCGCAAACTTGGGTGAATAAACATTTACGCTACACACATGGTTATGGAATTGCAGTAAGTAATGTGAACGAGATTACGTCTGAAGGACAACCGGAGTATATCGTCAAAGACTTGCCGCCAGATGGAAGTATCGAAGTGACGCGTCCACAAATTTACTTTGGGGAAAATGATTATCATTCTGTTATTGTGAATACAAGCGTAGATGAGTTTGACTTCCCAGATCAAGATGAGTCTGCGACACATCGTTTTGAAGAAAAAAGTGGTATTCCGTTAACTGGATTAAATCGCTTTTTATTTGCAATTGATGAAAAATCATTTCGCTATATGATTTCAAGACAGTTAACAAGTGAAAGTCAACTGTTGCAAACGAGAAACATTTTTGATCGGGTGACACGAATTGCTCCATTTTTGCAATTTGATTCGGATCCATACCTCGTCGTTCGTGATGACGGGACACTCGTCTGGATGATGGATGCATATACGAGAACGAGTCGTTATCCACATTCTGATTCAGATGGAAACCGATATAATTACATTCGAAATCCAATTAAAGTAACTGTCGATGCCTATTCAGGCGAAGTCAACTTTTATTTAATTGAGGAAGATGAGCCGCTTGCACAGACGTATGCGAAGATGTTCCCGAAATTGTTCACGACAGATGTACCGAAAGATATTCGGACGCATTTCCGCTATCCGGTAGAACTTTTTAATATACAATCGGAAATGTATCGTGCTTATCATATGACGAATATTGAACTGTTTTATAATCGTGAAGATTATTGGCAAATTCCAACTGAGAAATACTATGGAGAAGACATTCAAATGGAACCTTATTACGTCACGATGAAGTTGGATGATGCGGATAAGGAAGAATTTATTTTAATGACCCCATATTCACCGAATAAAAGGCAAAATATGTCGGCGTGGATGGGTGTTCGAAATGACGGTGAACATTACGGTGAAATGTTCGTTTATACGTTTTCAAGACAACGTAATATTTACGGTCCTCAACAAATAGAAAATCGAATTAACCAAGATGCCGCAATTTCGCAAGAATTAAACCTTTGGTCACAAGGCGGCTCAAAAGTGATTCGCGGTAATTTACTCGTCATTCCGATTGAAGATACGTTATTATACGTCGAACCGATGTACATTGAATCTAATAACGAAACGGCTCTTCCAGAAGTGAAAAGAATTATCGTTTCATACCAAGATTACATTGTAATGGAACCAACGTTGGACCAAGCGTTAGAACGCCTATTTGCGTTAATCGAAGATCGGGTGCCACCGGAAGAAGCGAATGTTCAAGAAGGTGAAGGTGCATCACCTGCACAAGAAAACAAAGTGAAAGCGCCGCAACAGTTACTTGAGGAAATTGACCGTATGTTCAACCAATACCAAGAAGCAAATCGAGCAGGCAACTTCGTTGAAGCAGGTCAAGCACTGCAAAAGCTAGAGCAATTGTTATCAGAGTGGCGTGCGAGTCAAGTCAACACGGACGCGAATGAATAATAAGTAAGGGATGTCCTGCACACGAGGACATCCCTTTTTGCTATTGAGATTGATTTTTGTTGCGACCCATCGCTCTCATAATGAGACCCGCGAGGAGTACGAGGACAATTGCTCCAATCAATGCTGGAACAATATAAAAGCCGCCGATTTCTGGACCCCATCGGCCTAAAATCGCAGAACCTAACCATGCTCCAATAAACCCTGCAATAATATTTCCGATAATGCCTCCGGGAATGTCACGGCCGAGAATAAGACCAGCTAACCAGCCGATAATTCCACCGACAATTAATGACCAGATGAATCCCATTGTTATATTCACTCCTTTGTAACGTTTCAGAATATGGAAATTAAAAATATCTTTTATTAATATTTGCCCAAAAGGAATATTTTTAATCAAAAATTGCTAAATATACATGATTTCCGACAACGTTAAAGACAGACTAGCGAGATGTCACTACTGGACATAGCATATTTAGTTATGTACTATAAATGCGATTCTATACTTTTGTATATGATCTGAATAAAAGAATGAGTGGTTGGAGAGAAAATGATATGAAAACATTGAAGGTTTACGGTCAAGTTATCGACAATGAATCGAGATGTATACATTACCATTCGACTCGAGATATCATTTCGCTTAAATTTCGCTGCTGCGATAAATATTATCCGTGCTACAAATGTCATGACGAATTTGAAGATCATCCGATTGCAGTGTGGGGGCGAGCAGAATTTGATGAGCATGCAATCTTGTGTGGGGCTTGTAAGTGTGAACTAACGATTCATGAATATATGAACGCTGAACGTTGTCCTTATTGTACAGCTGAATTTAATCCCGGATGCGCAACACATTATCATTTTTATTTTGACGTTAAGGCACAAGATTGAACTGACAGGAAGATGGTCATTTCATGAAGTTCTTTACGTTGGACTATACAGCTATTCTTCAAATGGCTGAAACAACATGTAGAAATCAAACATTTTTATGGGATGAGTGAAACAGCGATACAAAATCAAATTTACTTAGCGCTCATTACTTACTGCTTGCATGTACTCATCCAGTTGGAGACAAAAAGCAAGAAAACACTGCTTCGAATTAGTCGTTGGCTCAAAGCGACCATCTGAAAGGATAGCAAAACATCTACACCTGTCGTTTGATTTGTTTGAGGTTCCTTTAGATTTCACCGATTTCTTCTGCATCCAAATCAAATCGGTTCGTGGGTAATCGAAGGATATTTCCTTTGGTATCCGCTACTTCAATGAGGCGAAACAGGTTTTCTGCCCGCTTTTGAGTCGTCCCGATGTAATATTTATGGGGGAAACCCGTTTACCAAATGATGAAAGTAGTGTATTCTTGTCCATACGGCTATCCTTTACTTCTGGATTTGGACAGGAACCACCTGGCATCTCCATTGTAATGGATTTTTTGTTGCCTAAACCGTTAAATATTGAATATTTTTAGTATTTTGAATTACTGTTTTTAATTTGTGCAACGCTAGTGATACGCAATCTTAATTATAATGATAATTATTGCTGTTCCTTTTATTTTAAAAAATATAAATTCGGTAATCAATTGTCCTATGAATCAGATATTATGATGATTAAGTTGAACTTTTGTTTGGAAATAACTTTACCAGTCATGTTATAGAGGATGGGCAATCCATTTTGACTTGCTTCTAATCGTAATCTGGTATCTCTGGAAGATACTCTTGTACCAATTCTCGTAAACTATAACGATAATCATGACGGTAGCTTACCTTAACCCTCTCGCCATTTTGGAATTAACGCTTCCAGCATCTCGAAAAACACGGGTTGCATCAATTGCTCGACTATCAGCTCCGTATTTTTTAATGAATCATTCATAATCAAAAAAAGGATAGTGAAGCGGATTTTTCCCGCTCACTATCCTTTTTCTTTATAGCGATGTTGTTTCTGTTGACTCTGCGAGTTGCTGCTTTTTTGCTTTACGGAAGTGAAATAGTTCATAAACGACAGGGATAACGACTAATGTTAGAAGCGTTGACACAGATAAGCCACCGATAACGACGACGGCAAGTCCTTTTGATACGAGACTTCCCATTTCCTCTTTTCCGAATAAGAGTGGGATCATGGCGAAAATGGTTGCAAGAGCGGTCATAATAATTGGGCGAAGTCGTGTTGCACTGGCTTCAAGCAATGCGTCACGAATTGTCATCGTTTCTTCGTTTTGTCGGACGCGGTCAAGAAGGACAATCGCATTGGTCACGACGATACCGATTAATAGCAATGCTCCGATCATTGAACCGATATCGACAGGAATTTTGGAAACGACTAAGCCTAAAACTGAGCCGATAACAGCTAACGGTAATGTAAACAAGATGACGAGTGGGGCACGCAAAGTTTTAAACGTTAGCACCATGATGAGATAAACGAGCCCGATGGAAATGAGCATTAGTTGAAAAAGTTCTGTAAATTGTTCGTCTTGTGCTGTTGCTGCGCCACCTGCTTGAATTGAATAGCCATCAGGAAGCTTCAGTTTACTCGTTTTATTGTTAACTTCTTGTGCAATCGAAGACAAATTCGTTGAATCAACTTCGATGCTTAAGCGAATGTATTCTTTGCCACTTTTTCGTAAAATGCTCGTTGGCTTTTCTGCTTTTTCAATTTTAGCTATGGAAGAAAGTGGAACAATATCATTTTCAAGTACAATCGACAAGTTTCGTAAATCTTTTTCAGTCGTCGGTTCAAGTGCACTATCGAGCATGACGACGGTATCTTTTTCATCAAGTTTAATCGTACCGATCGGAAAAGGATTCAAAAGCATGTTCACTTGGCTAGCCACTTGTTCTGTGTTCGCTTTGTCTTGATCAATGACGATGTCAAAGACCGATTTCAGACTATTTTGGTTGCTTTTCACACGCTTAACCCCGTCAATTTCTTCTACAGTTTTGCTGACAAGTTCAGAAACTTTTAGAAGTTGCTCTGACTCTTCTCCAACAATGTCTAGCGTAATCGTAGAGTTGTTAAACGAGACAAGTGACATTTGGATGATATCAAATTCGGATTCAGGATACTCTTCTTGTTGTTTTTCGATTTGCTTTATCAACTTCTCGGTATTTGCCCCTTTTTTCATTGCTAGATGAAATTGCGCTGTATTTTGTGACTGCACTTCGCTGTATTGGGCATCTTCTGGGTTTGAACCGAGAAATAAAATTACTTCTTTGATGTCGGTTTTGTCTTGTAAAAATGTTTCCATCTCGAATACTTCTTCTTTTACTTTAGAAAATGGTTCATCATCTGGGTACGTCATCGTGATAGAAATATCGTTATCCGTTGCATCAGTCGATCCTTTTGGCATAACGGCATATATGCTAATGGCACCGATAAAAATAACGAACGAAAGCAAGATTGGCACCCATTTATGATTTAAACACCAGTTTAAGATGCGAACATAATGATGCGGCTTGTTATATGCCGGTAAGTTGCCTTTTTTTAGTAAACGTGAACTCATAAGCGGTACGACGATTAAAGCGACGAGCAAAGAGGATAAAAGCGCGTACGTAATCGTTAATGCAAATGGTAAAAGTAATTCTTGCAATGATTTCACGAGCCCCATCGGCAAAAAGACGGCAACAGTCGTCAATGTTGAAGATGTAATCGCAGTGGCGACTTCTCTCGTAGCATCAACGATAACATTTTTAGATAAATCGCCATTTTGTGCTTTTCGGAAAATGTTTTCGATGACGACAATACTATCATCGACTAACCGTCCAACAGCTACAGCAACAGCGCCAATTGTTAAAATGTTCAATGTAACGCCCGAAAGAGATAAAAATAGTAATGTCATGCCGAGTGAAAGCGGAATGCTTATAATCGTAATCATCGTCATACGGATGTGGCGCAAAAATAAGAAAATAATCAGCGTTGCAAAAAGAGCGCCGAGCAATACTGCTTGCATGAGACTATCAACAGAATGAGTGATAAACTCTGAAAAAGAGACGAGCATAGACATTTCGAGAATTGGATTAAATTCGTTATTCACCGATTTGATCATATCTTCAACTTTATTTCCAATGGCAACGGCGTTTGCGTTCGATTCTTTCATTAACAGTAATGCGACGGCCTCTTTTCCGTTGACACGTGTAAAGAATGTTTCGTTAGAGTCAGACACTTCGATTGTCGCAATGTCTTTTAATCGGAGGTTTGGCGCAATTCGTAACCTTTCAAGTGCTTCCGTTCCTTCCATTTGGCCAACGACGTTAATGTTTGTTTCTTTATTGTCAATCGTTTCTTCACTGATACTAACTGCTAAGTTTTTCCCTTGTAACAACCCAATTAATGCTTGGAGCGGAATTTGGTAGTTTTCTAGCTTGTTTTGATCAAGTGTAATTTTTACTTGTGTCTGTTGTTGACCGTAAACAGAGACGTTTGCAATTCCAGATAAGCTTTGAAACTTTGGAACAACGTCTTGTTCAACCGTTTCCATCGCTTCTCGTGTGATTCCATTTGGGAACGAGATTCCGAGCTGCCATAATGGAATCATATCTAGATTAAGCTGTGAAACAATGGGACGAGAATAGCCTTCGGGCAGTGGAACAGCATCTACCGCTTCTTGTACTTCGGATTTTGCTTCTTTCATATCGACGGTTGATTCAAGCACAATATCGATTGTTGTGAAACCATCAGCTGTGGAAGAAAAGACATCGGTTTTTCCTTTCACTGCTCCAACTGCTTGTTCTAATGGTTCTGTCACTTGCTCTGAAATTGTACTTGCGTCCGTACCTTCTCCCATTACAATGACAGTGACCATCGGATTATCTGCTGCGGGCATAAACTCTTTCGGAAGTGTGAAATAGCTAAATGCCCCTAATCCTAACGATAATACGATAAGTAAAATAACAGCGGCTCGGTTTTTTAGAGCCCAATTTGTAAACCAAATCATCATTTTAGCTCCTTTTAAGTAGTTGTACATAATAAAAAAGAATGGAAGTGCTTTTAGATTTGTCTTTAATGAAATAGTGAAATTGCACTCACGAGTAACGTTGCCATTGTTATCAATTGAAGTACATTGTGCTGAGCGTCTGGGATGATGTTGTCTTTTATTGGAGGCAGTATTTTAAATGTTTTACGAAAGTGCAAATCGTAAAGGTTTTTCGGAAATTGTTTTAAGTGAATGCCTGTTAAGTAAGGAAGCCACCAAACGAGTAACTGCATAATGAAAAAAACAAAATAACAAACGACAGCAATAAACATTAAAATTTTTATGTGCGTGAGATATAAACAAAGGGACATGAAAATGACGAATCCATTTATCAACGCCTCCATCCATTTTTCTTTTTTCGTATAGTTAGAAAGATCATTCCAAGGATATAAATTTACGAGTGTAATCATTTCAAAGTAAAATAACAAAATGACTTGCAAATAAATTGAAAAATAAAATAGACTCACTTCCCCCACCTTCCTTTTCAATCTTTCATTTTCAGTTTAATCCGCACTTCATTACAAACAAACGAACGAGCGTATGAATTTCTCTCAGTCTTAAGACGGATTAACGAGTAAAACGGATGTTCGAACAAACAAAAAAGTAATTGTCATTTTAATACAAATCTGTATAATAAATTGTATTATTAATAAACATTAAGTTAAGTAAATGTAAACAACCATTTAAAAGAGAGTAAAGGTGACTGTATTCAATGCAAATCGGAAAAAAGATTAAACGTTTGAGGCTTAAAAAAGGATTGACTCAAGAAGAATTAGGTGAGCGTACAGATTTGACAAAAGGGTATATTTCTCAGCTTGAGCGTAATTTAAGTTCACCGTCGATAGATACGTTATTTTCCATATTAGAAGTGCTTGGATCTAAACCAAAAGATTTTTTTGATGATGAAGTTCAAGAACAAAAAGTGATTTATACGATGGATGATCGTACGACATTCATGGATGAAGAAAATGGCTACGAAGTTGAGTGGCTTGTCCCTGGGTCAAATGAAAATGAAATGGAGCCAATTTTACTGACGTTTCAAAAAGCTGGAGAGTTTAAATCATTTGAGCCGTCGCTTTCGGAAACGTACGCATACGTATTGAAAGGTCGTGTTGCGGTTAGGCTTGGAAAGCGTCATTACTTCACAAATAAAGGAGAATCGATTTATTTCCATGCTTTGGATGAGCATCAAATTGTGAACGATAATGATGGTGTATCACAACTGCTACTTATTGCCACAGAGTCATATTTATAGGAGAGTTTATCATGACAGAACAACCAATCATTCAGTTTAAAAATGTGACGAAACAATACAATCAAGATAGCCTAATTTTGAACAATGTGAGCTTTGAAATTGAAAATGGGAAATTTTATACGTTGCTCGGTCCTTCCGGTTGTGGAAAAACGACGATTTTACGTTTAATTGCAGGTTTTATCGAACCAACGAAAGGTATAATTTATTTTAATGGAAAAAAGATTAATTCTGTTCCTGCAAACGAGCGTCAAGTAAATACCGTCAATACTCCGTTCCTTACTTTTGGGGTACGTTAGGCATCGCATATAATCCAACGTTATTAAACGGACAGACATTTGAAAGTTGGAACGATTTATGGGATCCTTCACTTAAGAAACAGATTATACTCGTTGATAGTGCTCGTGAAACGATCGGAATGAGTTTAAATTCTTTAGGTTACTCTTTAAATTCAACAGATTTGGAGGAGCTAAGGAAAGCGAAAGAAAAACTTGAGACGTTAACACCGAATGTAAAGGCAATTATCGGTGATGAAGTGACGCAACTTATGATTCATAACGAAGCAACGATTGCGATTACATGGTCTGGTCAAGTTGCAGACATGATGTGGGAAAACGAAGATCTCGATTACGCCATACCGAAAGAAGGCTCAAACTTATGGTTTGATAACATGGTCATTCCAAAAACAGCGATGAATGTTGATGGGGCTCATAAATTTATTAACTTCATGCTTGATCCAGAAGTTTCTGCACAAAATGCAGATTATGTCGGGTATTCAACGCCAAATGTTGCTGCATTAGATATTATGGAGCCCGAAGTGACGAAGGATGAACGATTTTATCCAGACGAAGAAACACGCAGTCATCTTGAAGTGTATCAAAATCTTGGTCTCGAAATGATCGGTCATTATAATGATCTGTTTTTAGAATTTAAAATGCATTAAAGGAGAGAATTGACATCATACAAACTTACTTTTCCTCATTAAGCAATCAAATTGGCACAAGCCCTTTTATAAAAAATACAGATGAGCTTGAAAAGATTTTAAGTTATTTTGCGGATACGTTTCCGTTTGAAAATATCGATGTTCTGCAGAAAAGCACTGATAGCATTACACCTCAATTTTTAATCGACAAAATTTTAGAGCAACAGCGTGGAGGATTATGCTATGAAATAAATGCGTTGCTCTATTTATTTTTACAAGAGTTAGGCTACGATGTGACTCTTGTAAAAGGAACGGTTTATACTGATAATGGATGGGCGACTGAAGGGACGCACGTTCTTATCGTCGTTCACCTTAATGGCAATCGTTATATACTAGACAATGGCTTTGGCAGCAATATTACTCGACAACCGCTCGAAATCAACGGTAAATCCGTCGAAAGTGCAGCCGGAATGTTCCGAGTTGTTCGGCGCGTAAGTGAGAAAGGTTCACTCGCTTATGAAAAAAAGGAAGCGAATGAATGGGTTTTAAAGTATGCGTTTCACCTAGATGCACTTCCTTGGGAAGAACTTGACCAGATTAAAAGTGTTATAACAGAAAGTGAATCGTCTGCTTTCAACCGTCAATTGATTATTTCGCAATGCTTCAATGAACAAACGTATTCGATTAATGAAAGCCGGTTGCGTATAAAAAACGAAGACGGAGAATTTGATACCGCTTTTCAAGACATTCAAGATTTATCAAATACGATTCAAGAACGAACAAACGTATCTATATATAAACAGGCACAAAAGTACCTTTTGAAAAAATAGTTACACTTATCTGTGAAATTATGAGAGAATTAATGTAAACGATTAAATTTTCGAGGGGGAATTAATGTGAGTGTTCTTCAAGTTAAGACCGAAAATGGTGTAAGGGTTTTGACGTTAAATCGTCCTGAGCGACTGAATGCGTTTAATGATGAATTAAGCAGTGCGCTTGAACAAGCTGTAGAAGAAGCGAATCATGATGACGAAGTGAGAGTTGTTGTTTTAACTGGAGCGGGAAAAGGTTTTTCATCTGGGCTTGATTTAACTGAAGTTGCAAAAAGAGGACCCGCAGGATTAAAAGACCGCTCCATGCTCGTTGATGATTTAGGTTGGGTTGGACGACTTGCACTAGGGATTGCGAATAACGATAAACCGTTTATCGCTGCAATTAACGGAACTGCCGCTGGAGCTGGTTTTGCTTTAACACTCGCATGTGATTTTCGCTTCATGTCAGACCGTACGAAAGTTACGACGGGCTACATACGTAGAGGGTTAAATCCTGATGCAGGAATGACATACTTTTTACCAAAACTTGTCGGACATACGAGAGCGACTGAGCTTATTTTAACTGGAAGAGACATTTATCCTGAAGAGGCGGAGAGGATAGGACTTGTTACAGATGTATATCCGGAAGAGGAGTTTATGGAACGGGTGATGGCTTTTGCTACACAGATTGCTGAAGGACCACCGATTGCGATGACCTTCTCAAAACGGTTACTTGTAGCTAGTCACGAACAAGATCTTGCAGCGATTTTGAAAAAAGAACTAGCCTCAATTAAAGTTTGTTTTCAAACAGAAGATGTCATGGAAGGTGTTGCTGCATTTGCACAAAAGCGTAAACCTGTTTTTAAAGGAAAATAATCGTTTAACTGGGCTCAATGACGAGTCCAGTTTTATTTATATTAAAAACAGATGAATTGACACGACAGAAGGAAAAAAGCTATATTCATTTAGAAAAAGAGGAGGGAAAGAAATGAGCTTTCATCGTCAACCGAATACATTTGTAAATGTCGTCAGTTTAAACGTATCAAAGCTTGAACGTTCGCTTGATTATTATGAAAAAATAATTGGATTTCAAATCATGGAGAAAAATGCCCGAAAAGCTATTTTGACAGCTGATGGGGAAACCCCTCTCGTCATATTAGAACAGCCAGATGAACCACTTCCGAAAGCTGCGCATCAGCCAGGTTTATATCACTTTGCAATTTTATTGCCGACACGTGCTAATCTTGGAGCATTTTTACAGCATATCATTGAAAAAAAAGTGCAGCTTGGTGCTTCGGACCATATCGTAAGTGAAGCATTGTATTTGTCTGATCCAGATGGGAATGGCATTGAAGTTTATGCCGATCGCCCGCCGTTGGTTTGGCAATCGGAGTCTGGGAAGATTCGTATGTCAACAGACCCACTTCAGGTGGAGAGTTTACTCAAGGAAGCAAAAGGGTCATGGAATGGATTGCCTGTTGGCACGATAATGGGCCATATTCACCTCCACGTTACAAATTTGGACGAAGCTAAACGGTTTTACTGCGATGGGCTTGGGTTTGATGTTGTTTATTCTTATCCACAGGCTTTGTTTATGTCGACAGGCGGTTATCATCACCATATTGCGGTGAACACATGGAATCGAGCAACTGAAGCAAAGTTTTGTGAAAATCAAGTTGGGCTACAATCCTTTTCTATATTGTATCCGAGCGAAGAAGCAAGGAAGGAAGCGATTGTTAACTTGCAAAATTTTGGATATTCGGTTAAACAAGATGGCAATAATTACCGTACTGAAGATCCGTCAGGAAATCAGATTCAGCTAAACACACTTAACTGAGAATAATCATACAACAGTATGCTGCGGTTGTAGCAGGCGCTTTATTTATAGTATAAATGATGGATTCGTTATACGAGACGGTTAAGTATACACGTCGACATATGATTTTCAATGCGGTAGGTTCTTCTTTTGTTAAGACGTTACGGAATGTCGTTTCGTCAGACTAAGACTTTGCCCTAACTAAATTATTTTTCGACAAGATTACAAGAGAAGTTTCCATTCGACATTTATGCTTCATTATGTCGTTTGAACAACACTTGAAGTTGAAGGCTTTTGGAACATCACTTCGGTACTATGAGTTGCCCATTGATAATCAGGTGAAAACAGTATGGGGTTTTCCGGCACAATGGATGTTACATGCCTAATGCCATTTTACACTTATGAACGCGTAAACAATTTAAATCATAAAAGTAGCGTGCGATTATGCGCCCGCTGTTTTTTATTTTAGACGGGTTAATACTAATATAAAGATAAAAATCGTTACGAGTGGAAAAGCAAATACTGTGATGAGAAGCCATGTGCCAGAATATTGTCCAACAAAATCAATTGATAGATACGTAAAAATGAGAACACATTCGAAGTTAAGGATCGTCATAAATAAATTAGCTACAGAATAGATTCGAGGTGCGTTTTCTTCTGTTATTGTAAATGGATAATTAAAAAGATGTGGTTTTTTACTAAGAAAATATAATGATACAAAGACTAGTAATGCGAACCCATGCAAAAGAAAAATCGTTGCTTTACTTCCCCATCTATCCGCTTCTCCTTGAGCGTAATGAATCGGAATTGTATCAGGTAATGTAGGAAAAATACGAATGACAAACACAATTGAACTTAAAATAACTATGATAGACAGATTATTTAATACATGCACCCATTTGCTGATAGAAAAAGGAACGATTGGCTGTTTGCTCATTTTATCTCCTCTGTAATCTTAAACTAAGACTGTTCACTAAACGCAATTTGCATCGCGATTAGCGTAAAGAGAACACTTTGAATGATGTTCAGCTTTTTCGAAAGAGTGGAATGCTTTGCAAGCAAGTGACCAATTTTTTCAGCTAAAAAGCTTACGATTGTAAAAACGAGCAACGCTTGTACGATAAAAACAATCCCGAGAAAGATCATTTGTAAGGAAACATTCGCACTCGCTTCGTTGACAAACTGCGGCAATAATGCCAAAAAAAAGAGGGACACTTTCGGATTTAAAACGTTCATAATAATTCCCTTTTTGTAAAGCGACCAATGTTCAAGCGGTTTTTGCTTTTGGATTGCATACGTTTCATGACGCGAACGGAATGATTGCCATGCTAAAAATAGTAAATAGATAGCCCCAGCGAGTTTTATAATCATAAAGGCTGTCGTTGATTGATAAATGATTGCAGAAACACCAAAAGCAGCTGCTGAAATATGCACGATAAGACCTGTGCAAAGTCCGAGTGCAGTAATGATTCCTGCTCGTCTATGCTGAGAGATGCTTTGGGCGGTTACAAATAAAATGTCAGGTCCAGGCATGAGTGTTAAAATTATTGCAGTCGTGAGAAAAGCTAGCAATGTTGAATTGTCCATAGGAAACTCCTTATTCAAATGACAGTTTTCTATTATTATACAGTGAAACGGTGAAAAAAAATGAAAAAAATTTTAATCGTTGATGATGATCAGAACATTCGGAATTTCATAAGTACATATTTAAAGGACGAAGGCTTTGTTACGTTTGTAGCTGCACACGGTAAAGAAGCGTTAGCGTTAATGGAAAAGCAATCGTGTCATTTAGCAATTGTTGACGTGATGATGCCTGTGATGGACGGGTTTGAGCTGACGGAAGAGCTCCGTCGTTATTACGATATTCCTGTCATTCTATTAACTGCAAAAGACCAAATTTCGGATAAGGGAAAAGGATTTCGTTCAGGTGCTGATGATTATATCGTTAAGCCATTTGAGCCGAAAGAGTTGCTTTTCCGTATTCAAGCATTGTTTCGGCGCTATGACAAACACTTAGATGATATTATTGAGTTCGGTTCGACAAAAATTAATCGGTTACGGTATGAAGTTGAAATTGATGACGGGGCGCTCTTACTGCCATTAAAAGAGTTCGAGTTACTCCATTTTCTCGCATCACATCACGGACAAGTGCTAACACGTGAGCAAATTATCGAAAACGTATGGGGAATCGATTACGAAGGAGATGAACGTACGGTTGACGTTCATATTAAGCGGCTGCGGGAGCGGTTTGTTGGAAAAACAGATGATTTCGAAATTAAAACGATACGTGGAGTAGGCTACTCTTTGGAGGAACAATTATGAAGTCACTCTATGTTAAATTTGTAGCGACGACTATTGCGATTATGCTCATTAGCGGGTTGCTCGCATTTTTGTTTTCTAACACGTATTACCAGTATAAGTTAAAGCCACAAAACGACGCTAAAAATACGAAAATTGCATTAGAAATTGCCGAATACATAAAAGAAAATGACGGAATCAATATTCAACGCTATTTGAACAACGTGGCGTCGTTAGGTTATCAGTTGTTACTCATCGATACATTTGAGAATGAGACCTATTTTGGGGCCCCTTTTCGGGAAACGTCGTTACGAAATGAAATGAAACAAAAAGTTCTAAATGGTGAAGTGTATCACGGAATGTTACAGTTTCCAAAAGAAACGTTTGTTACGGGCTTTTTTGCGAATGAATTGTCGAATACAGTCGGTGTTCCAGTAGAGGCAAACGGTAAACGATATGCACTTTTTTTGCGCCCAGATATAAAATTACTTTTTAACGAAATTCATGTATTACTCGCGTGGCTACTTGCGGGAACGATGTTATTAAGCATTGCCCTCGTTTTAGTTGGGACAAAGTTTTTAGTTCATCCGATTTCAAAATTAACAAAAGCGACAAACAAATTGTCGAAAGGGGATTTTGTAGTGCAACTCGACATTGAACGTAACGATGAAATTGGTGAACTAGCGACAAGTTTTACACGAATGGTGAAGCATTTAGAAAGCTTAGATGAAATGAAGACAGAATTTATTTCAAACATTACGCATGACATTCAATCTCCGTTAGCAAACTTAAAAGGGTATGTGAACTTGCTTGAAAAAAATAATTTAGCAAGTGAGGAAAAACAACATTATGTTTCAACGATGTACTCAGAAATTGATCGACTTTCACGTTTAACGAAACAGTTGCTGTTGCTCGCTTCGCTTGATCAGAACGAAGGACTTGTCAACAAAAAGTGTTTTAACGTTTCGGAGCAGTTGAAGGAAGTATTGCATCGCTACCAATGGATGTTAAATGAACGCGGAATTATGCTCAGTTATTCATTGCCTAATGTATTCATAAATGGTGATCCGTCTTTACTTACGAACGTCTGGGAGAACGTCTTAACGAATGCAATTAAATATAATAAAGAAAATGGAACGATTGAATTGTCCGTTCGTGAAATAGGAGACATGATCGAAGTGGAAATTCAAGATACAGGTATAGGGTTTAAGGAACATGAAATTGACCGAGCTTTCGAGCGCTTTTACCGTGTTGATGAGTCGAGAACAAGCTCCGTTGAGGGGACAGGCTTAGGGTTATCCATTGCACAATCAATCGTAAAATTACATGGAGGCAGTATACAAATTAAGAGTGTTGTTGACGAAGGCACAACAGTAAATATTCACTTACCGAAAACAATGTAATCGTTTATTCATCTTCTGTTCATAATCACTTCGTATGCTATAAGTGAGAATTGAATAAGCTTTATAACACGAGCTATAATTAGCGATCGTTTATGGACGCTTACGATGTAATGAAATAAATGATTCGTAGGGAGAGAGATGAATGAACAATTATAGTCAGACGTTACTTCGGTTTTCAGCCTTGTTTGCAGTCATCGGTGCATTTTTAGGAGCGCATATGGCAGGTGCTGGTTCGCTTGCTTTTCGCCCGATTCATGCTCATATTTTAGTCGTCGGGTGGCTAAGTTTATTTGCGTGGGCCGTTTACTACAAAGTGTTTTATCGTAAAGTAAGTACGCTCGCAAAGCTACATGTATGGTCAGCGATTATCGGTTCAATTGGTTTAACGATAGGGATGTGGATGCAATATTTTCAGCCATTTGGTTTGTCTGAAACGTTTAACTTAATTTTTTATATTGTTGGCGGAACGATTTTACTTGTCAGTTTCTTTCTCTTTTTATTTTTGACGTTAACGGATGGCGAACAAAAACAATCTTAATAAAATACGGACAATGTACATGCAACCAATGCATATGTACATTGTTTTTTTATGTTAATTAAACGTTTGATTAAATTTCTTTACCTAGCAAATAACCGATAATTCTTTATTGTTCACTTTCACCGACTAGCCTTGATTTGTATTTTTAAAGTGAATTTTTGCTATTATGTAAGATAGGTGTTTCAATACAAAATTTATAAACTGAAACGTAAGTGTTATGTTGATTTTCGCTTCAGGTAGTCGCTTTCCGTGGGCAACGTCTTGACTTCCGAAGCATAGAACGTGCAAGTGTAGGTGTTGTGACAGGATGTCACGTACTTAACTTGCATCGAAAGCAAAGAACGACTTCCAGCGGGATTTTTCGACGTACAGGATGTACTAACGCAAATCCTTACGGGTCACAGTCCCAAACGTTGCCACATCCTGCTGGAGTCGACTGCCCTGCGCTACAATCAACGATGTATATACAAGTAATCACACAAGAGAAAGTTAGTTAAAAACTAGTGAACGTTAGATAGCATCGGCTAGCGTAGGCAGAATGCGTAGACCCCAGCAGGAACAGCACGAGTCCGAAGACCTCGTAGCGAGGTATGAGCGAGGTCGGTGACAACTGTCACGTCCTGTGATGTCACGGATATTTGTACTTTCTGTACGGCGGAGGCTCATCCCGTGCATGCGTAAAGCGAAGCATTGTGCCGGAGCGGTAGCGATAGCACTTACCGTATCATTTGGTTCAAATTGCGAGAGTTACAATATCGGATCTAATGAAAGAGAGGGATTTATTTTTATGAGTAAACGTCCTGTTTTAGAAATTCCGAAAACACAATTAGAAAAAAGTTTACACATTTTTTCTTTTATTCTCGTTGGATTGATGCTGTTATTATCCATTCTTTCTTGGAACGATTTGCCTGATAAAATACCTATTCATTTTAATATTTTCGGTGACGCTGATCGGTGGGGTGGAAAAGCGAGTATTTTAATCCTTCCGATTGTCGGTTTTTTTGTTTTTAAACTGACCTTTTTATTAGGTAAAGCCCCACACATGTTGAATTACCCTGTAAAAATTACTAAAGAAAATGCAGCTAGGGTCTATTTAGAGGCGAGACGAATGCTCGTATTGATTAATTTTGAAATTTCGATGATGCTAACGTTTTTGCATGTTGATATTGTATTAAACGCTTATAAAAAAATGGGGTTTGGCAGTTGGATGATGCCAGTTTTTTTTATTCTGTTGTTTGGAACGATAGGTATTTCTATCTATCGAATCGTGAAATTGAAATAAATGGACAAGGACAATCGAAGCTAGTAGAATGATGTCAAGAACGATTAATTCTTTTGGCTTATAACTTTTAGTCTATTCAGAACAATGAGAATCAACCGATCTTATTGTAAGAACGGTTAATATAATGATTAGGAGAAAGTATGAAGAACCTTAATCAAGATTACAGATTACGTGGAGAAAACGATGACCAATTGGAAATAGTTGTAAAAGAATTAGCGGATATAAAATATGCGATAGATCAAGCGTCCATCGTTGCAGTTACGAATGAGAAAGGCTTGATTTTATATGCGAACGACAAGTTTTGTGAAATTTCGAAATATAATCGTTCTGAGCTGCTTGGGCAAGATCATCGAATTTTAAATTCGAACTATCATTCAAAACAGTTTTTTAAAACGATGTGGGCTACGATTGGGCGCGGTCAAGTTTGGCGCGGAGAGATTCGCAACAAAGCGAAAGATGGCTCGTTTTATTGGGTTGATACGACGATTATCCCGTTTTTGAATGAAAGGGGGAAACCGTATCAGTACATTTCGATTCGAAACGACATTACAGCTCGTAAACAAATGGAAGAGCAAGTGAATAAAAGTGAACGGATGTACCGGTTTATTGCGGAAAATTCTTCGGATTTAATCGCGATGGTTGATTTTGATGGAAATTATGTGTATGCGTCGCCTTCTCATGAAACGATCTTGCATTTTAGTCAATCGGATTTGGAGTCTAGTAATTTTCTAGATTATATACATGATGATGATCGCGCGGAAGTGTTTAACAAGATAAAGCGCGGACTGTCTTGTCAGCTTGAGTTTCGAATGCGGAAGTCTAATGATAGTTATATTTATGTGGAAGCGACAATAAGTGTAGCTCGAAATCAAGAATATGTTATCCTCGTCATGCGCAATATTACAGAACGCAAAAAGAAAGAAACGCACATTTATCATTTAGCGTTTCACGATGCATTAACGGACTTACCGAACCGAAGAATGTTTATGAAGCAGTTACGAGAAGAAGTAGCTATGGCGAGGCATTCGTCTGGGAAGTTAGCTGTTATGTTTTTAGATCTTGATCGGTTCAAATATGTAAATGATACGTGGGGACATGAAGCGGGTGATTACATTCTTACCGTTGCAGCTAATCGGATTAAAAGTATTTTACGTTCCGATGATTTAATCGGACGTTTAGGCGGTGACGAGTTTGCTGTCATGCTAAAAAATATTAATGGTGCTGACGATGTGGCAGCTTTCACTGAAAAGCTCCGCAACTGTTTTGATGACCCGGTTGAAGTAGGAA
Source organism: Pueribacillus sp. YX66 (assembly GCF_041725775.1). Classification (NCBI taxonomy): domain Bacteria; kingdom Bacillati; phylum Bacillota; class Bacilli; order Caryophanales; family Bacillaceae; genus Pueribacillus; species Pueribacillus sp. YX66. Next base: position 27,632 of record NZ_JBEUEL010000010.1, read on the forward strand.
ATAAGCAACAATATACGTTATCATGCAGTATTGGAATTGCTCTATTTCCTGATCACGGAACAGAAGCAGAAAAGTTGCTTTTAAATGCAGATACGGCTCTCTATGCAATTAAAGGGCAAGGAAAAAATGAGTATGCGATTTTTACACGGGAGATGGAAGATAAATCGTTAGAGCACGTTTTGCTAGAAAACGAGTTGCGCAAAGCGATAGACAGTGAACAATTTTATATTGATTATCAGCCGAAGTTTGATTTTGTTGAAGGTAAAATGATTGGTATGGAAGCGTTGTTGCGATGGCGACATCCTGATTTAGGTGTCATTCCACCGCTTAAATTCATTCCATTAGCAGAAGAAACGGGCTTAATTTCGCAAATTGGGGAATGGGTATTGCGGAATGCGTGTGAACAAAACAAAATGTGGCAAGAGGAAGGATTCCCACCGTTACGAATTTCTGTCAATCTATCTGTAAAGCAATTAGAAGATCCGAATATTGTTGAGAAAATTAAACGAATATTAACCGATACAAAATTAGATCCAAAATGGCTTGAACTTGAAGTGACAGAAAGTGTGTTTGCTGATATTGAAGATGCTCCGAGTATTCTTCAAGATATTCGCGACTTAGGTGTACATATTTCGATCGATGATTTTGGTACGGGGTATAGTTCATTTAGTTATATTAAACATTTACCTGTGGATACGTTAAAAATCGATGCTTCGTTTATTCGTGATATCCATGAAAATGAGGAAAGTAAAGCGATTGTTAAAGCTGTTTTAACTCTTGCTGATACGTTAGGAATGGAAGTATTAGCTGAAGGAATCGAGTTAAATGAGCAGCTGAAAGTTTTAAATGAAGATGGTTGTAAGCTTGGACAAGGTTATTTATTTAGCAAGCCACTTTCAAAAGAAAACTTTGAACGTTTTATTGAAATGGGAGGAAACGAATGAGTATTTTTACAAAAAAACCGAATCATTGGGTCGAGTATATTAATAAGCAAGGAAGAAAAGTGACGAATGTAGACGAGCAAATAACGAATCGCTTAACATTTTTAGGGATCTATGACGAAACGCTGAAGTATATACGTGATGCGTACCCGATTATTTCACCTCATAAAGATGAGATTGTGAATCAATTTTATGAAAAAATTACTTCGGTTGAACTGTTAAATGAGATTATTGCTCAACATTCAACAGTAGAACGATTAAGGCAGACGATGGCGATTTATTTAGAGCAATTTCTCCAAGCGGATGTGAATGAAGATTATGTAAAGACGAGAATTATCGTTGGTGAAGTGCATAGTCGGATTCATTTAACCGCCGAGCATTTTATTTCAGCACACCATCTGTTAATTCAAGCGATGACTGCGATTGTGATGGAACATTTATATTCACAGCCGAATCGAATGCTTGAAACGGTGCTTGCGATTCAAAAGCTTGCCGCTTTCGATCAGCAACTCATTGTTGAAGTGTACATGGCAGATACGTTTAAATCATTTCTGTTTGGTATTTCAAATACATTAAATGAAGTTAGTCAGCTTGAGACCTCGAAGCAGCTTATGGACGCTATGGACAATATGAATGATGAGAGTCACAGTGTTTCAAGTGCAACAGAAGAGGTGAGTGCATCGATTTTAGAAGTGGCCACACATGCGTCCAAAGTGGCGGAAGGTACAGATGATGCGGTCAGTTCTGCGGAAGAAAGTAAGCAAGTTGTAAACGATACACTGCAAGATATTAAGCAAGTGGGTAATGTGTACAATCAAGTCGTCGCTCAAGTGGGCAAGTTGAACGATGAAATTGACAAGACGTATGAAGTTGTTGAAATGATACGGCAAATAACCGATCAAACGAATTTGCTAGCATTAAATGCGAGCATTGAAGCGGCACGGGCAGGAGAACATGGGAAAGGATTTGCCGTTGTTGCGAATGAAGTACGAAAACTTGCAGAGCATACGAAGGAACAAACGTTACATATTACGGATAATATGGAGTCACTTCAGCACGTGTCAAAACTAGTGACAGAGCAAATGCATGATACGGAAAAGTTGATTGAAAAAAGTGTGTCTGGGGCTGCTATTGCAGATGAGGCATTAGATAAGATTGTACACGCGATGCAAGAAATTAACGAATCGACGTCACAAATCGCGGCGATGTCAGAAGAACAAACGTCAGCAGTAGACGAGATTGCCCAGCGAAATGCGATTATCTCAGAGTTAAGCAATAGTTCACACGAGGTTGCAACAACAACAGCTGAAGTCATTTTTCATTTAAGTAAACAGCTTGAGCAATATCGGAATACATACTTTGAAACGAATATTCAGTTAAATGACAAAGATATTATTAAAATTGCAAAAACGGATCATCTTCTCTGGAAATGGAAAGTGTATAACGTTCTTTTAGGATTAGAAACACTTAATCATGAAGAAGTCGCTTCCTATAAGTTATGTCGTTTTGGTAAATGGTATTATAGTTCATTGCCTGAAAACATTACGAGTCAAGCGGCGTATGTACAACTTGAGCAACCGCATAAAGATGTTCATGAATATGCGAAAAAAGCGATAAAGCTTTATGAAAAAGGGGATATTACCCATGCTCAGCAAGCGTTTGAAGATTTACAAAAAGCGTCAGAAAAAGTGATTAGGCTACTAGCTGAGCTGGAATAAGTAATGGAGGAATGAACATCTTGTGACATCCGCCTGGCATTAAAGTGTCGAGCTTTCATAAGGTTTCCAAAGGAAAGCGAAGTTTAAGCGTAAGCTCATCGCACGGCCTTTAGCTGTTTAAGATGTTGACGCAAGGGTCCATATTTTCCGATGAAGGATCATATACGGCGATACCATGTCTAATTGATGCCTATCAAGTGACGAAGCAACTTCAACAGGAGTCGCCAAATATTATACCTTCCCTTTTCGGAGGAGTTATATTCTCGAACCCTTTTTTTCTGCGAAATACAGGAAGAAGGTTTTCGTAAACGGATCTTCGTGTACAAGATGAAGGTCGATTTCTTTTCAAGTAAGATGATAAATACTGTTGTTGCTTACGTCTAGGAGAGATATTGATGCGAGTAAATAAGCAAGGGGATTGGCAGAAGTTTATCGATTTGCTTAAGCAAACAAAACCATCCAAGTGGCGACTCGTTGTCGCATTGTTGCTCAGTGTTACCGCAACATTAGGCGGTTTAATTATCCCACTTTTTACGAAAAATTTAGTTGATAGTTTTTCGATGACGTCTTTTCATCAAATGACGATCGTTATCCTTGCTATTGCGTTCGTCGCACAAGCAGTTGCAAATGGCTTCTCAATTTACCTTTTAAACTATGTAGGACAAGGGATTGTGGCTGAGTTGCGCAAACGCCTGTGGACGAAATTTCTTCGTTTGCCTGTTCCATATTATGATCGAACGCGAACAGGAGATATGATTAGCCGCATGACAAATGATACCGGAGTTTTGAAAAATTTAATTACCGACCATGTGACGAATTTTTTTACCGGGATTATTTCCATTATCGGGTCAGTTGCCATTTTGTTATATCTTGATTGGAAAATGACCTTGATTATGCTAACGGCGGCCCCGCTTACGCTATTTATTCTTTTTCCGCTCGGCGGACAAATGTATAAAATTTCGAAAGGTTTACAAGACGAAACAGCCGCGTTCACGACGACAATTAGCCAAGTGCTCTCAGAAATACGTCTTGTGAAAGCATCAAATGCAGAAAGGATAGAAAAAGCGAACGGACAGGAAGGAATTCGTAATTTGTTTCGTTTCGGTTTAAGAGAAGGGAAAGTACAGGCCCTCATTTCTCCGTTAGTTTCGTTCGTATTAATGGCACTACTTGTAGTCATTATCGGATATGGTGGTGTGAGGGTGTCGTCTGGTGCTCTAACCCCTGGTGATCTTGTCGCATTTATTTTATATTTATTTCAAATTATGATGCCGATGGTACAGTTTTCTACGTTTTTCACGGAATTGCAAAAGGCAAAAGGAGCGACAGAACGAATTATTCGTACGCTAGAACATCCAGAGGAAGACTTTGTATCAGGTGTCGAGGTGACAGAGACCGATTTACCGATTGTCGCTGAAGGATTAACGTTCGGATATGAAAACGAGCAGTATGTTTTGCAAGATTTAAATTTTACAATTCAACAAGGGAAAGCAACCGCAATTGTTGGACCGAGTGGGAGTGGGAAAACGACGCTGTTTGCTTTGCTTGAACGGTACTATAAACCAAATGAAGGAACGATCTATTTTGGAACAACACCAATCCATCGGTTTTCCTTGCGTTCATGGCGCCGTCTGTTCGGGTATGTTTCACAAGAAAGCCCGATTATTGCTGGGACGATACGTGAAAATATTTGTTACGGCCTTGAGGAAGAAGTGAATGAAGAAGCTCTTCGTAACGCAGCAAAAATGGCATACGCTGATGAATTTATCGGCTCGTTTCCTGATGGATATGAAACAGAAGTCGGGGAACGAGGAATGAAGCTGTCAGGAGGACAAAGACAACGAATCGGAATTGCAAGAGCATTGTTGCGTAATCCAAAAATTTTAATGCTTGATGAGGCGACTTCAAGTTTAGACAGCCAGTCGGAAATTTACGTACAAAAAGCGTTGCAAAATTTGATGCGAGGGCGTACGACACTCGTCATCGCGCACCGCTTGTCAACAGTCGTTGATGCCGACCAGATTTTATTTTTAGATCAAGGGAAGTTAACGGGTGTCGGAACACACGAAGAACTCTATGCAACACACGAGAAATACCGTACGTTTGCGACACAGCAGTTAAGAATGAAAGAACATGGAGATTAGGGAGAGAAGTATTCATCGATTATGGATATAAAACTACTACAGTTCATTAATGGTTTAGCCGAAAAGTCAACCGTCCTAGACACTTTTTTTATTTATCTTACAAATTACGGATCGATTCTCTTTGTTTTCATTTTGTTTATCATTTGGTTTTCAAAGAAAAATAAGCTAGAAATGCGCCGATCCGTCATCAAAAATCTCATTGAGTTGGTCTATTTCCGTGAACGTCCATTTGTAAATGAGTCGGTTTCATTGCTCATTGATAAATCGGAAGAGAGTACGTCTTTTCTGAGCAATCATGCAGCGGGGCATTTGCAATTGCGTTTGCACTCTGGTGGAGAAGATAGAAGTATGGAGCTGCGGCGCTTTTTTAGCATTTTTACTCGCACTTTCAAGAGTGTATGTTGGGGTTCATTATCCATTTGACGTTGTCAGTGGTGTACTTGTTGCCCTTATTGCGTTCTTGCTTGTTAGATAGCAACAAGAGCGTCTCAGTCGTGTCTTTCAAATGGCACTTAACTGTTTTCGGAAAATCGAAGATAAAGTACTTGGTTGGAAATGAAAAAGGCAGCCCATGGGGCTGCTGTTTAATTTTGAAATTAAAAATATGTGAGTTTTTCTCTAATATCTGTTCGTTTTCTCTCTGGAATTCGAGCGTTTTTATCGAAGTATCCGATTTGCAACATCCCGATAATTTTTTCGTCTTTGTCGACATCAAGTTCTGCGTAAAATCTCGGATCATAAATAAAATTAGGCGTTTTCCAAACCATCCCGAGTTTTTTTTCCCAAGCAAGTAGTTGCAAGTTTTGAATGAAGCAACTCGTTGCAGCGAAGTTTTCATCAAATTGTTTTTGACGTGGGTCTGTTTTCATGATGACGATAAGAAATGCTGGAACGTCTTTAAATTTATTCAACATTTGTTCATGTTGGCTTTTTGGTAAACAAGTTAAAATTGAATCGAGAAATGCTTCTTTTCGATCGTTGGAGATAAATATAAAGCGCCAAGGCTCACGAAGTCCGTGGTTTGGAGCCCATGCGGCGTCGTTCAACAATGAGATCATCAATTCCTTGTCCACTTCTTTTTGAATGTAGCCTGATTTGACTGAACGTCTGTCGCGTATGAGTTCAGACACAGATTGGATCGTTTCCTTCACAGTTTGTTCACTCCATCAAAATATTTTTATTAAAAGTATTGACAGTGATAATGAGATTCATTATCATTTTAATTGAGAATAGTTTTCATTTATTGCGAGGCTGGAGAGTTGGTGCCCCCTTTTCTCTACCAGTCTCTTTTGACAAGGGCTTATTTATCTCTATTGTATCTCAATGGCTACAATTGTAAAATGAAGCTACTTGCAACTATGTAAAAAAGGAAACGTGCAATGAAAATTCGCTATTTAGTATTTGCACTGATTATTTTGTCAATCGGCTCTTTATTTATAGGGGTAACGTCAATTTCAATTTTTGACTTATTTCGTTTGGACGATAATCAAGTGCAAGTTTTACTTGTCAGTCGGCTTCCACGGCTCATTAGTATCATTATTGCAGGCGCAAGCATGAGCATTAGTGGATTAATTATGCAGCAGTTAAGCAGAAATAAGTTTGTATCACCAACAACGGCAGGTACGATGGATTCGGCTAGGCTCGGGATTCTCATCTCCATGTTGTTGTTTGCATCAGCAAGTTCTTTACAGAAAATGCTCGTTGCATTTGTGTTTGCATTACTCGGCACGTTCATATTTATGAAGATTTTAGAAAAAATTAAATTTAAAGATGCTATTTTCATCCCACTTGTCGGTCTAATGTTTGGTAATATTGTTAATTCGATTGCGACCTTTTTTGCGTATAAACATGATCTTATTCAAAATATGGCAACATGGTTACTCGGGGATTTCTCAATGATTATGAAAGGTCGTTTTGAATTAATGTACATTAGTATCCCACTTATGATTGTTGCGTACTTATTTGCAAATAAGTTTACGATCGCTGGGATGGGTGAAGACTTCTCAAAAAATTTAGGCTTGAACTACCGACAAGTTGTTAACATTGGCTTAACGATCGTTGCACTCGTTACCGCATCGGTTGTGCTAACAGTTGGAATGATTCCGTTTTTAGGCTTAATCATTCCGAATATCGTTACGATCTACCAAGGAGATCATTTGCGTAACAGCTTGATGCATACCGCGTTACTCGGTGCTGTCTTTGTATTGTTTTGTGATATTCTCGGCCGTGTTATCATTTATCCGTTTGAAATACCAATTAGTTTAACAGTTGGCGTCATAGGAAGCGGGATTTTTATTTATCTTCTGATGAGGAGAAGGGCATATGGGCTATAAATCGAAAACAGTTGTACTCGGTGTGTTATCCGTTCTGCTCATTCTCGCCTTTCTATTCTATGATGTCGGAACAAATTGGCAGTATATCTTGTCCAAAAGGACGGCGAAGGTTCTTGCTATTGTTTTGACTGGCGGTGCAATTGCGTTCTCGACTGTTATTTTTCAAACGATTACGAACAACCGCATTTTGACGCCTAATATTATGGGGTTTGATTCACTTTACTTGCTTATCCAAACCGTCATCGTCTTTTTACTTGGCTCAACGACCTTAACTATGATGAACAACAATGTTCATTTTTTAATGACAGTTGGGATTATGGTCGTATTCGCTCTATTGTTGTATAAAATTTTATTTAAGCGTAATGACCAAAATATCTATTTTCTTTTATTAATTGGAATTATTTTTGGCACGTTTTTTGAAAGTTTTTCTTCGTTTATGCAAGTGTTAATTGATCCGAATGAGTTCCAAATTGTGCAAGACCGCATGTTTGCTAGCTTTAATAACATAAAAACAGACTTACTTCTCGTTGCAAGTATTTTAATTGTTCTTGTCACGCTTTACTTTGTACCATTTATGAAATATCTGGATGTATTGGCATTAGGACGAGAGCACGCGGTTAACTTAGGCGTTGATTATGACTATGTTGTGAAAAGACTTCTTATCGTTGTTGCGATTTTAATTTCAATTGCGACAGCACTCGTCGGCCCGATTACTTTTTTAGGTCTTCTCGTCGTCAATGTGACATATGAGTTTTTAAAAACGTACCGTCATTCGTTTTTAATTATTAGCTCGATCTTTATTGCGATTATTGCTCTCGTTGGCGGTCAACTCGTTGTTGAGCGAATTTTTACGTTTTCAACGACATTAAGCGTTATTTTAAACTTCGTCGGCGGTGTTTATTTTATTTACTTATTGCTAAAGGAGAATAAATCATGGTAATGGTAAAAAGTGTTTCAAAAAAATATGGCGAGAAAAAAGTGATTGAAAATGTTTCTGTGAAGATCGCAAAAGGAAAAATTACTTCTTTTATCGGACCAAACGGTGCTGGTAAAAGTACACTACTGTCCATGATTAGCCGTCTAATTGAAAATGATGAAGGTGAGATTTACATTGATAGTCGAAATATAAGAAAATGTAAAAATAATACGCTTGCAAAAAAAATCTCGACTTTAAAGCAATCGAATCATATTAATTTAAAATTAACGATTCGTGAGCTCGTTTCTTTCGGTCGGTTCCCATATTCGCAAGGAAGATTAACAGAACAAGACTGGGAGCACGTTGACGAAGCGATTCATTATATGGAGCTAGAAGATATCCAACATAAATACCTTGATGAATTAAGTGGAGGCCAGAGACAGCGTGCTTATATCGCAATGGTCATCGCGCAAGATACAGAATATATTTTACTTGACGAGCCGTTGAATAACTTAGATATGAAACATTCTGTGCAAATTATGAAAACGTTGCGACGTTTAGTTGATGAGCTTGGAAAGACAGTCATCATCGTCATTCATGACATTAACTTTGCTTCGGTTTATTCTGACTATATCGTTGCACTTAAAGATGGAAAAATCGTCAAAGAAGGGTCAACGGCTGAAATGATTAATCGCGAAGTGCTACGTGAAATTTACGATATGGATATGCAAATCCAAGAAGATCGAAACTGCAACAAAATTTGCGTCTATTTCGCTTAGAAAGAAAGCTTTGCTTACAGATTATTTTGTGAGCAAAGCTTTTAAAAGAAAACCTATTGAGAACGATTATCGTTTTCATTTCATTGAAAGGGGGAATGTGGACATATACATAAAAGGGGAAAATTATTTGTTAAAAATAAAATAAAATAAACTGTTTCGAGGTGAAGAAAAAATGAAAAAAGTAAGTTTATACATTCTATTGGCTGTATTGGCATTATTTGTCGTGGCTTGTGGTAGTAACAATGATGGCGAAAATACAGAGGAGTCTGCAGGCGATACGACGGTTACGATCACTCATGAACTCGGAGAAACATCCGTTAAGAAAAATCCAGAAAAGATTGTCGTTTTTGATTTTGGAATTCTCGATTCACTTAATGAACTGGGTGTAGAGGTTTCTGGCTTGCCGAAAATGGTAATTCCTCCATACTTATCAAAATATGAAGATGAAACATATGAAAATCTTGGTAGTTTAAAAGAGCCTGATTTTGAGAAAATTGCAGAAATTCAACCAGAGTTAATCATTATTTCCGGACGCCAGGCAGACCTTTATGATCAATTTGCAGAAATTGCACCTACTATCTATATGCAACTTGATACAGCAAACTATATTGAATCATTTAAAGGGAATATGAAAACGTTAGGGGAAATTTTTGAAAAGGAAGCAGAAGTTGATGCACAGCTTGCCGAAATCGATGAGTCTATTCAAGCTCTAAATGAAAAAGCTTCTGCAAGCGAAGTCAATGCGCTAATTGTTCTTGCGAATGAAGGTAAAGTGAGTGCATACGGACCGAACTCTCGCTTTGGACTCATTCATGACGTCTTTGGAATGCAACCTGTAGATGAAAGTATCGAAGATTCAACACATGGCCAAAGCATTTCATTTGAATATATTGTTGAAAAGGATCCCGACTACTTATACGTTATCGATCGGGGCGCTGCGATTGGTGAAGAATCATCTGCAAAACAAGTTGTAGAAAACGAATTAGTGAAAAATACAAAAGCGTATAAAGAGGGAAATATCGTTTACCTTGATCCGAGTTATTGGTACCTTTCTGGCGGAGGATTCGTATCCGTAAAGGAAATGATTAAAGAAATTGATGAAAGTTTACAATAATTTAATTGATGGCGACATCTTATGGTGTCGTCTACTTTTTTATAAATCTGGCATAGTTATGTATTGATGTCGAAATCAAGCAAAACCTCGTCGTCAAGGGCTTTGACGTTTAATAAAGTCGCTTCTTATTAAGGGATAAAAATTTCATATTTACCTCTTCCTTCCTAGAATCTTTGAGCACTTCACCGAACGTAAGTCCCTTTTATTGTTGGTAAATTTATGGTAGTTTATTTCATAGAGATCCTCTCTCTTATGCAAACTTAATCAAATAAAAAGAGAGTCTTTTTTGTGCTTATAGCTCCTAGCGGGTTTTTGTTTGCTCGTATATTCTCTTCAAGCATGATTTGAAGGGAATATGTTTACGCATTTTACTCATACAAAATATTTAAAAAAACATGAATTTTTCATTAAGTTAAATATTACGGTATGAGTAGGAATGTACATGATAAGGATGAGTGAAGTGGAAAAACAAACGAGAATTTCTGATTTGGAAAAAAGGGTCGAATTACTCGAGAAAGAAGTTCGCTTGTTACGCTCTCAAATACGAACAACAACGCAACCTGTCCAGCAAATAGAAATGAGACAACAAAAACCGGAACAGATAAAGAAAAAAAGAGAATCAGTTTCGATACAGCCACAACCAAGTATACAACTTGGGAAGTCACAATTGGAAGCAAAAAATAAAAAAGAGCTTGATTTAGAACATCTCATTGGAAAAGTCTGGTTGCCACGAATTTTTATTTTTGTGCTTTTAATCGGTGTGATTTGGGGATTTAAGGCAGCGGTTGAAGGTGGCTATTTGAATGAACAAGTTCGTGTCATCATCGGGTTTGTTGCTTCGGGGGCATTTTTGTTTTTTGGAGAACGAGAAACGAAGAAAAGTCGCAATGCACTTGGACACGTATTGCTTGCAGGCTCTGTTGCGGTATTAATTTTGACGACGTTCGCAATGCATATGTTATACGGTTTTATCCCGACTACATTTGCGTTTATGTTAAATGTAATTTGGCTTGCACTTGGCATGTATTTGTCCCATCGACATCAGTCGCAGCCATTAGCTGTTTTATCTGCCATTGTCGGAGTACTCGTTCCGTTTTTAGTGAAGAGTGTTAGCCCGAATATCGTGTTTCTTGTCGGGTATGAAGTGATACTGTACAGTTTGTTTTTAATGTATGCGATTCGGAAACGCTATCTCGTTTTGTACTACACGTCCGCAGTTTTATTACAAATTATATTATTGATTACGTATTTATTAGTTGGTCATATAAGAGTGGCAAACGAAGAAAAAGTGTGGGTAATCGGTGCTCTCGTTCAACATTTGTTGCTGTTGGCTACATATCATTATTCGAATCACTTTATGAAGCATCAAATGGGTCTGTTGTTTGCCACGTTTATTGCTACAATATTTTGGTTTCAATCGATGATTTCGATTGATGGATACGGACTTATCTTACTTGGTTTCTTTCTTTTGTACGTCATATTATCTGCACTTTACTGGGAACGGAAAAAAGACAAGCAACCAGTTTTTCTCTCACTCGCGACGTTTTCACTTTTGTTGTTTTTTATGTCAACACTTGAGTATAGTGAATGGCTTCCACCTATCCTCATGCTGCAAGGAATTGTCGCGATTTATATCGGGCTAAAGACGTTGTCGCGATTGCAACTTTTATCGGGATTGCTTGTCTATATTATCGGAGCTTTTTCAGCTTTATATTTGCTCATTGAAGGCATTCAAAGTGTGTTTTCAATCGGGTCATTTACGTGGATAATCGGTTTAGGAACGCTGTACACATTAAATTGGCTAATCCGAGAACACAAACAGAAATTCAATAAATTGTTTGACTGGAATATTGATGAGCCGGTATTAAATGCTGTCTTCTATTTGCTCATTGCTCTCGGAAGCTTGATTTTTATTACGAATGTTTCATATGTAGCGACGGAGAATTGGACTTTACAAGCTCGGCATATTACAGCTTCTGTCGTTTGGATCGTTTATGCCGGAATCGGGCTCATTGTCGGGGTTATGCGTCAATATAAGCCGTTGCGAATTTCTGCAATTGTTTTAGTATTTATGACACTTATGAAAGTTGTCATTATCGATTTGCCGGACTTATCCATCCCCACTCGTGCAGCGCTTTTTATCGGATTAGGTGCTGTTGGACTTGTCATGTCACGAATTTTTTATAAAAAGTAGTAAGAAATCCCCTCTCTTATTTTCAAAGAATAGGAGAGGGGATTAAGTTCCTATAAGGCAAATATGTGATGAGGTAAACTTTGCTCCTAACTTGTCGTGCTATTAAGAAAAACACCAGAATTGTACATAAGAACTGTGGATAATAGCATTGGTTCTAGAATTACTGTATACATATTGACCATCTTCAGTAGCTTTATTTAGAAGGGTAGCCATAAGAAATGATGGGAATAAAAAGTATAGGAACTAGAACCTATTGATAGCGAATGTTGCTAAGATTTAGATACCCGGGTACATCGGGTTCTACTTATACTGATCCAACTGTTATGTAAGCCTAGTAGAAGCTTACTCACCATAAGGATTTTCTTATCCATTTATCCCAAGAAACAGCCGATATTCTAAAAATGGTTTGTGTAAGTATCATAGACACAGTGAACAGTTGTAAGAATTGTATGCTCATCTAAAATGTTCCAGAACATATATACCAAGCACACTTGCAGACCGATATACGATGTGTATGATTGCATTGAATACTGCAAGTGGGCTGACACATAAATCTTACATGAAAGGAATTACATAATACCGGTAATTCCTTTTCCTTGGGAACTGATAGTGACGAAAACTACATTTGTAACAGTAACACTAAGCCAGTCAGCTTGTTGAGAGCAGTGAGGATAAAGATATTCGAAAGCGTTTTTAGTCGTGTCATTTAGGTGTTAAACAAACGTTTGATTAAATAGGCAGCGCGAACCTCTCGCGGAAAAGTCCGTCCTAATGATATACTGAAAGAATTGAAGGAAGAAAAGGATGGGGTTTTACGTGGAAGCTGCAGTGAAACAGAAAAAACAAAAGAAGCAAGTCGCTGCTAAAAAAGAACTGTATAGTATTGGATCGACCCATTTTATTAATGATCTAATGACGACAGGGATTGTCCCAGCACTTTTACCATTATATAAAGAAGCGTTTCATTTATCGTATACGCAAGCGGGCGTCATTATGCTCGTTTCGACTCTTGCATCCTCGATTATGCAACCGTTATTCGGAATGTTTACCGATAAATATCCGAAATCATGGTATTTACCATTTAGTGTGTTGCTAACTGGGTTCGGTTTAGCTTTATCAGGGTTTGTTAACTCGTATGCGTTGTTGTTACTCATGATTGCGTTGTCTGGTTTAGGTTCAGGTATTTTTCACCCTGAAGCGTCTCGCGGGGCACATTTGGCAGCAGGAAATGCGAAAGGAGCTGCACAAGCCATTTTCCAAGTTGGCGGAAACTTCGGGCAAGCAGTAGGCCCGCTTATGATTCCTCTTTTTTTATTAGCAACTGGGATTAAAGGATTAGGTTGGTTTGCATTGCTTGGGTTTGTCGGCAGCTTGCTTATTTTGAACATTATGCCTTGGTATCGTGAGAGTTTGGAAAAAGATCGCCAAAAGAAAAAGAGCCAATTTGCTGGTAAACGGCATATCGTTGGTTTAGTTGGATTAACGCTAGTTGTTATGCTTCGCTCATGGACACAAATTGGCGTTGCTGCATTTTTGCCTTTTTATTATATTCAACAAAACATATCGCTCGCAGTTGCAGATGTGTATACGTTTTTATTTTTAGGAGCTGGAGCAGTTGGAACGTATATCGGAGGTAGGTATTCTGACTACTTTAGCCATAAATGGATCTTATTCGGCTCGATGTTTTTAACAATTCCATTTGCATGGCTTCTCCCGCATGTCAGTGGTATTTGGGTGATTATCATTCTAGTATTGTTCGGATTTTTTGTGCTTTCGTCATTTGTTGTTACTGTCGTTTATGGGCAAATGATGCTTCCGAATAATATCGGACTTGCATCTGGCCTTATGATTGGTTTTGCTGTCGGAGCAGGTGGAGTAGGTGCGACGTTTATGGGGTGGATTTCAGATCATTATGGTGTTGAATTCATATTTGATTTGTTTGTTATTATACCGGTTGTCGCAGCAATGATTACGTTATTTCTTCCGAGTGAAAAGACACTTCTTGAGCGAAATGGAGCGGCATAACCTTCGGGTGCATCAGGTTACACTGGTGCACCTTTTTATGTTTGAAATAAGTGAAACATAACAGTGACCTGCCTCGTCAAACGAGTAGAGTGGTGCAGGAGGGGGGATAGGATGGATAAGCATGACAAAGATAGATTACTTGAAACGTTCATGATCGAGTACGGAGATGAACTTGTTCGACTCGCTTACACGTATGTTCGAGATAAAGAAACTGCAAAAGATTTAATTCAAAATACATTCATTAAATGCTATGAACATGTCGAGCGTTTTCGTTACTACGCTTCAGTCAAAACATGGCTTTATCGAATAGCCATCAATGAATGTAAAGATTATTTGAAAAGCTGGCATTATCGAAAAATAAAAGCAGTGCAAACGGTGGAAGAAATGTCAAAGTCATTAGTTTTAACTACTGAAAAAGCTGTCGTTGAAAAAACAAATAATGAACAGCTAAAAATGCTTGTCGACGCTCTCCCTCGTTCATATCGTGAAGTCATTTTGCTTTATTATTATCATTCTCTATCAATTAAGGAAATTGTAGAGGCGACGGGTTTGAAAGAAAATACGGTAAAAACACGCTTAAGGCGGGCAAGGCAACGATTAAAACTAAAAGTGAAGGAGGCGGAAATATATGGATGATAAGGAAATAAGTTCAATGTTTGCTAGTTTTGACGATGAGGAACTTGAATTTACGAAACAAGATCGTGAAAAGGTCTTTTCAAAACTAAAAAAGCAAAAACACGATAAGCCCTCATTTTTCCGGCTACATATTGGAAAAGTGTTAACTGCAAGCGTACTGTTCATCATGTTCATCAGTTTTTTAACACCGCTGCTTTCCTTTGATCAAGAAAATGAATTAGCTTCAAAAAATAGGGATGGATTTTCAATTTTGCTAATGGGAAAAGACCCGGGAAATCGAACAGAGGTGAATATTCTAGCATCGTACAATCAAAATAGTGAGAGTATAAAATTAGTATCGATTCCACGAGATAGCTACGTATCGATCGTTGATGCAGAGGGAGACATGATTATAAAGGACAAATTGGCGCACGCCTATGCTTATGGAGGAGGCCCGGAAGCTGTCATGACAACGGTATCAAAATTGTTGCGCGTCCCGATTGATTATTATGCAGTTGTCGAAACGCAAGGCTTCGTTGAAATTATCGATTCCTTAGGCGGAATTGATTATGAACATGAAGGCAACAATCATTTAGATGGAGAGAAAGTTTTTGATTTGTTACGAGAAAGGGAATCGATATCTGATGGCGAAATCGGAAGAGAGAAACGACAAGTGAATGTGTTACAAGCTGTAATTAGGAAACTAAAGGAGCATGAAACCACTTCAGAAATAAACGCCGCTTCTGAACACATTACATCGAATCTTTCTTTTAAAAAAATGAAAGTGCTCGTAGAAGATGGGAATGAAAAGAAATTCGAAACGTTTCACTTATCTGAAGGAATGACAGAGGAATTTATTGATGGCGTGTATTATGGCAAGTTGGATAATACGGTGCTCAAACAAGTATCAAAGGAGTTGAATGACCATCTTAGATAAAGACTTTAATGCACATATCGGAATAAGACTTATAAGAATGATGATATAATTTTAACACGTTTTATTGATTGAAGTTATATTGTCATTAGTGCGATTGTTATCAGAAATTTAGTATGGATAAGCGTCAACTTTAATGAAGCTTGTCGAGTGCCGATTTTGGCTTTGCTCGTTGTGAATCCTATTCTAATGGATTTTGTTCCGTTTATTGAATAGACACATTGAATCATAGCTTTTTTATGCTTCTATGTGATTGAGTCGTTACCTCTTTTCGAAGTCTTATAGGACTTAGTACTTCAGTGCTGAGAGGATATCACAGAGCTAGAAAAAGTTCAAATGTACGTTTGATTAATCGTTTATTGCTAGGGGGAATCGAAAATATGGTTGAGTTTGTGCATCAACATTTGTGGGAATTGTTTATCGCGATTGAAATCGTTTTCTGGCTCTGTATCGTTTTATTTGTATTTCTTCGTTATGTACTTGGCTTGCGAAAAATGAGTATTTGGATCTTGCCATTTTTTGTTGCAAGTGTGCTTGCAGACGCTTACTTGGGATGGATAGATTACAAATCAACAGGAGAATTTTCGATTTTTCAATTCATTATTGTGATTACCGTTATTTATGCAATTACTGCTGGGGTTTCTGACTTTAGACGACTTGATGCTTACATTCAAAGAAAAGTCGTAAAATGGAAAGGTGAGGCGGAACTAGAAATTTCTGTCAAGTCACCGCCAAAGTATGGATGTGAACATGCACGACATGAACGATACGGTTGGTATATGCATGTCGTGATGTTTGTAGTAGCACAAATTGCTTTTTTCTATCTATTCGGGACCCGTGATCAATTTTCTGTAGATGAATGGTTTGCGTTTGAATTTTATCGAACATGGTTGGAGGACGAAGCGCTTGGCGCTTATGAGGATGTAAAGTTAAATCAAGTAGTGAGAGCATGGTTCATCGTTCTCATTATTGATGGAATTATTTCGCTCTCCTATACATTTTTTCCGCGGAAAGAAAAAAACGAGGAATGATCATTCAGTTCCTCGCTTTTTTGTTTGTATTAGTTGTCGTTAAGACCTCCACCATTAAGAGCGTCAAGAACATGTCTTTCTACAGTGCTGCTCGTTAACAAGCCGATATGACTTACTCCGATGACGCGAACTCGGCGAGCTCCATCAAGTGTTGTCCGGTAAGTAGGAACGAGTGTATCGCCAGTGCTGTATATTGTCGTATATAAGATAGGGTTATTTGGATCTGTACCATCTGGAGTTTCATCGCCTGCATTTAGTCTGAGCAGAAATAAGCTGCCAGGAATCATCTCACGTGCGCCAGCAGTTGCTGAGCCCCAAACTGCGTTATACGTTCCTTGATGAGGTGAACCGATTGTAACGAGATTCGCAACCTTGCTGCCACCATCTAAATTTTTGATATAGTATCGTGTACTAAGTCCGCCCATGCTGTGTGCAACAAGGTCCACTTTATCTGCCCCAGTTCTTGCTAGCACATTGTCAACAAAAGCAGAAAGTTCATGTGCATTATTTACATTACTTCCGAGATTATTGGAGTATTGAATCGCCGATACGTGACTGTCTGGCCACCCTTGCCTTTTTAAGTAGTTCATAAGGGAGATGAAGTTCCAATCATTCCCTGTATAACCGTGGACGAAAACGACAGGATTGCGCTCTTCTGCAGAGGCATGTTTGGGTATTGAAGCGAAAAATAGAAGCAAACAGACAGTCACGACCATGAATACAACAACCGACCATCTTAAGTTTAAAGTCCTAATCAAAGTAAGCCCTCCTTAAAGTATTATTAGGATATATAATCCTTATCTATAAAACTATAATATTTATCCAAAATTGTCAATATATTTAGAACATTAATACTGTTAATTAATGGAGCTTGATATTTTTATATATTTTACATATAGGTATTAACCGCAATATTTGATGTTTGATAGTTTTTTATAAATATGTAATATAAACTTACGATAATAGGATATTTTTAAAATGAATATAGTTAAATCAAATATTTTATTTGCGGGCAATAATTATATTATAGTAATAAATTTTTAATATAATCTCGAATTTTCTTTTCATCGTATATATGGTTTTTTGGATTCATTACTTAGTTTAATTTGTTAATATTGAAGGTCTCGTTTTTTTGGAAGAGTAAGCTGTTTTAAAAAAAAGTGCGGATCGACTTTGACTGCATCGTTAATAGTGTAAGGGTGTACGCGGTTTTAAAATTAGCCCAATACATTGTACAAAAGAACATCGATGCACTTGCATAAAGTTCACAATTAGAAAGCCCAGTCGTATCGAGTGTTTTGCAAGCTTCGCGAATTGCTTCAATTTCAGCGTGAGCCGTCGGATCGTTCGTTTACTGTACTCGATTAACTCCTCAGTTGATAATTTTTCCGTTTCTCACGATAACTTCCCCAAAAAGCTTACCGCTGTTGATTTCAACAGCACGATCTATATACAATTGTTCACTTATCAAATCAATCCGGAAAAAGACAGTTTTCAGACAAGTTTGAATTATGTTACAATTATCGAACGATTGACACATCATTGTGATAAAAGGGGTTGAACAGAATGATTAGTGTGAAAAGGGCTGTAAAGTTTGTACTTGTTGGAAATGCAACGGTTTTACTCACTTTGTTGTTCTTGCCCATTTTTCTTATTACCGATCAAATTAATGTCTTCAATCACGCAATTGATTATTTGTGGCAAGAAACGTAAGGCTGGTGAATGGAACTCACCAGCTTTTTTAAAAATAAATTACTTTTATGTAATATATTATAACTTTCAGTATATTCACAATATAATTAGAGATGGACTGACATGAAAGCTTGTCGATTGATAAGTCGATAGGTGATAGTTGCTCCTGTATTAGAATGCTAAATTTTAAATATCGTTCAAAAAAGGTGGTGTGCATAATGGAATCAAAGTTTGTAAAGACAGAGAAACTTTGTGATTTCTTTATCGAAAATCGATTGCAATTTCAAGATCAGCTGTTAGAAGAAGTTGTCAACGTCACAGGAAAAATCGATGAAATCGATCGGGTGGGCGATATTGATTTACTTTCAAATGCTCAGAGACTAGTTTTGCTTGTTGTTGAAGATAAGTTAAATGAATTAGAAGAATTTGCGAAACAGGAGGGTGTTGCTTGGGCAAACATGATTTAGCCGTTTCTTTTAAACTAGATTGGCTTCAAGCGATTCACAGTGTTCTTTGGAGGTTTTTATACCAATTTGTTTGTTTTATTGGAAACGAAATAATGGATAGGGATACTTTTTTACATTAGAAAAGGAAATTAATCAATTGTTGGACGATTTTTTCAGTAGCTTCTTTACTAAGTTACTCTAGTTATAAAGAAGATCAATTAAAAACTCAGCAAGTTCTGATCGAGCATTTATCCGTTCCCGTTATTAGAGTTATATGGTATGAACATGATGGGGTGTAAGCCGATGATTACTGGTTTACGTCCTGATACAGTCCAAACGTTCATTCAACATGGTGCCTCGTTCGAAGATTTAGCTGAAACAAAAGGAACACTTCAAAAGGCGTTGCAAGAGTTTTTTTAAAATGAATACATATTGAAAAAAACAAAAAAGAGGATGCTTTCCTCTTTTTGTCATTTTATGATAAAAGCTTTTTCAATAAGCCTATCGATAAATCGTTTAACGTCCCCAATGCTTTTCAATAAATGCAGCACGACCAGAACCTATTCTGTATTGATTGTAATGAATACGATTTTTTTTGTGGTAATTTTGGTGATAGTCTTCTGCTGGGTAGAATGTAGATGCAGGAAGAATGAGTGTTGCAATGGGTTTATCAAACTTTCCACTTTCTGCAAGTTCTTTTTTTGATGCTTCCGCCGCTTTTCTTTGGTTTTCATTATGATAAAAAATTGCTGTTCGATAAGAGGAGCCACGATCGAAAAATTGACCATCTTCGTCGGTTGGATCGATTTGTTGCCAAAAAATATTCAACAGGTTTTCGTACGAAAAAACATCCGGTTCAAATGTAATTTGAACAGCTTCAAAATGCCCCGTTGTATTCGTGCATACTTCTTCGTATGTTGGATTTTCTGTATGTCCCCCTGTATAGCCAGAGACGACTTTAATAATTCCAGGTTGTTCTTCAAAAGGAGCGACCATGCACCAGAAACAACCGCCCGCAAAAGTAGCTAATTCATTCGAATTCACATTTACACCCCTTCCAAGGCTGCTTTATCATAAATGACTGTAAAATTTGGATGACTTTTAAGTGCGGATGCAGGAAATTGTTCACTTATTTCTTCGTGTAACAGACGGTGTAGCGCTTCAGCTTTTTGTTTTCCAGAGATGAGTAAAACAATTTCTTTACTTTTTAAAATTGAAGCAATTCCCATCGTTATTGCCCTCGTAGGGACTTCATCAATGTCTTTAAAAAAACGCCCATTCACTCTTCGCGTATTTTCTGTTAACTCAACGACGTGTGTAACCGAATCGAACGGGGTACCTGGTTCATTAAACCCGATATGCCCGTTTTGACCGATTCCGAGCAATTGCAGGTCTATTCCTCCAAGGTTGTCGATAAGTGCTTCATACCGTTTACACTCTTCGTCTAAATCTTCTGCTGTACCGTCTGGAACGTGAGCGTTTTCACGTTTAATATTAATATGGTTAAACAATTCTTCATTCATGTAATAACGATAGCTACTTGAATGGCTTTCTGCAAGTCCGACATATTCATCAAGGTTAACGGTAATAACATGTTCATATGATGTGCCATTTTTAGTATGATCAGCGATGAGTCGTTTATAAGCTCCGAGTGGTGTGCTACCAGTTGCTAGACCGAGTTTTGTATGTGGATCATTTTTTATTTTATTAATAATAAGTTCACTCGTTTTTTCGCTTAATTGTTCATACGTCTCTACTTCAATTAATTTCACTTACGGTCACTCCTTTTGCTTCGTGGTCAAAAAAGAAAGGGTCAAAAAAAGTAAATAAAATTTCTAGTTGGATCCTTTCTACTAATTTTTTTATTATATCATGCCTTGTCACGTTACAGTGGATTTTTTATCGATTTATCTTATGTCAACCGCTCACAAATCTTGGCAGTTTGCGTACATTAGAACTCTAGTAAGACTCGCTAATGAAAGTGGAAGTCTTACTATTATATATATGACAAAAATGTTAATGTTCGTCGTCCGTTCACATGAATGTCAAGTTGGAAAGCTGTGAGAAGTTAGCAAATGTGTTAGATTAAGTTTGAGATCGTATCACTTAATCAAAACTAGGCGATAGGAGATGGTATGCTCTCGATCGCATAATAAATTTATTAACTAAAGGGTTTCGTGGAGTGGTTTGTCTGTTTGAAAAAGTATTAGATGGTGTCAATGATATTGTTATGAAATGTGAAAGGTGTGAGTGCATATGTTTAACATAGGAAAAAGTAAATGGTTACTCGTGTTCGCTGTTTTAATGCTACTTACAGCTTGTGGTGGGGGTGGAAAAAACCTTTCGAAAGAAGGGTCATATGTTGCTGATCAAGACTGGATTATTAAAGATTTCACATATACGAATGAAAGCGAAGAAGAGTTTGGTTTATCGGATTTGGAAGATGAAGTGTGGTTAGCTGATTTTATTTTTACGAATTGCACTTCAGTATGTCCTCCGATGTCAGCTAATATGTCGAAAGTTCAACAGCAGTTAGAAGACGAAGGATTACAAGTGCCAATTGTGTCATTTACGGTTGACCCTGAATTGGATACCCCTGAAGTGCTTAAGGAATATGCGGACCAATATGCAGCAAACTTAGATACGTGGCATTTCTTAACAGGATATTCATTTGATGAAATTAAAAAACTTTCAGAAGAGACGTTTAAGTCACCGCTTGCAGCACCAGTCGAAGGTGATGATCAATTTACCCATGGAGTCTTCTTCTATTTAGTTGAAGGCAATAAAATTATTAAAACGTACAACGGTGTGTCCGATGTTCCGACTGATGCGATTGTAGAAGATATAAAAACGTTAAAAGGGGCAAAAGAGGCTTAGGAGGAGAAAGTAATGAAAAAAGTGTTTGTTTCTGTTGCAACGTTACTTTTGCTCGTTGCTTGTGGAACAACGAACGAGAATGAATTATCTAGTCTAGATGAAGAACAAGCATTAAAAGAACTATATGTTGAAATAATAACGCCTGAAGATGCATTTGAGCCAGGGATAGAAGGAAAGATAGAAATTGAAGTCACCGAAGGAGAAGACCCTGTTTCTGATGCTGATGAAGTTTTATTTGAAATTTGGGAGCATGGTCAACAAGAAGATTCTGAAAAAATTGAAGGGGAACTTGAAGGTGATGGGAAATATTTTTTGACGTATACGTTTGAGAAAGCTGGGATTTACTATGTTGTCCCGCATGTAACTGCAAGAGGTAAGCATACGATGCCGAAACAGAAGTTTAATGTTGGGGGTGTTGAAGAACCTGCCGATGGAGATGATTATGAAGGCGAGCATATGGGTCATTAAAAATTCGATCTGCAGTAAATAGTTTGATAAACTTTATACAAGCATGTGTTAGCGGCAAAATATTTTTTGTCGCCTATATTCGTTAGTTTGCTACTAACGTAATCCTTAGAGGGGTGTAGCTACGATGTGGCAACAACTAAATGTACACTTTGGTTTTCAAGCGTTATGGAGCCCTGGTTTTATCATTGCAACGATCGGCTTAACTGGCTTATATTTTTGGGCGATCGGAAAAGGTAGATATCGTTTTGCAGAATCAGAACCAGTTCCTCTCTATAAACAAATATTGTTTGTGCTCGGGATGTTTCTTTTTTATCTTGGGTATGGCGGACCGCTATATATTATCGGTCACTTGATGTTCAGCATTCATATGATTCAAATGATTGTCTCACTCTTATTCGTTCCGCCGCTTCTGTTGCTCGGGATTCCGAAATGGCTTTTAAAAGCGATTGTTATGAAAATTCCATTTAAACGGGTTTTAAAGGTTTTTGCTCACCCAATCACAGCGATCGTGCTTTTTAACGTCATGTTTTCGTTTTATCATATTCCCGTCATTTTTGATTTTTTAATGGCACATAAAATGGGGCATGACGCATTTCAAACCGTATTATTTATTGCGGCCATTTTAATGTGGTGGACGATTATTGCTCCTGTTCCTGAATGGAATCGAGTTTCAGAATTACAACGAGTCGGTCTTATCTTTTTAGATGGGCTATTGCTTACACCTGCTTGTGCATTGATTATTTTTGCTGGATCTCCGGTTTACGAAACATTTACAAACCCAGTTGCATGGGCGACTGCGTTAAGTTTATGCTTACCAGGAACACAGACGGTTTCACCTGATTTGATCGAACAGTTTATGTTGCTTCCGCTTTTGGAAGATCAACGACTCGGTGGTGTCGTTATGAAAGTTGTTCAAGAAGTTCTTTATGGCTCATTTCTTGTCTACGTCTTTATCCAATGGGTTCGCAGAGAAAAAGCAGAAGAGAAGCAAAAGCAAATGGAACTTGAAAAAAGCATTCTTGAAAAATTTGCACATGAATAAATTAGGTGCATGAGTAGAGATACCCAAACATTAAATATTCGCACGGCATTCAAAATAGTTATTAGCTGAGTAGTTTGAACATATCGAACGCTCGTGAAGGTACGAATAAAGTGAATTTGTCTATAACACAAAATAAGCAAAGCAAGTTTGGTAAATGTAAAAGAAATACAAGGAATAGTCGGAAGAACGACTTTTAGATGAAAGGATTCTGGAGAAGTATGAATCAAGTGAAAGAGCGTTAGAAATTCTAATATTGCTCATAAGTAGTACAACTTGTTCAATCCATCATACGGCGCCAATGAAGAAGAGCTCGGGGGATTCCCCGAGCTCTTCTTGCATGTGTGCCCAACATGAACGTAGTCAATAAGGTGCAAGTCCCGAACTGTGTAGGCAGATGTAACAGTTAGCTTAACGAAAGGGTGTCCATGGTGACGTGGGAACTGTGAAGGAAGCGAGCGGTAAACCTCCAGTTTGAGGAACACGAACTTCATATAAGGCGATGTGTAACTAGGTGAGTTTGCGTGACAAATACAAAGTCCTTTCTGCCGAAGGTCGTATATTGCGTTCTAACTAGGAGAGGTTTGGTTGATAAGTACACTTAGTCACACCTATATAATGATTAACTAATGCTTGATGAGTTGGTGCGGATATTCGTTTTGACAGACACGCCAAGCATATTTAAGAAGGTCGACTCTGGGTTAGAAGGACTTGGAATGTGTCTGTGGAAGAATAAGAAGAAATCAAGCACGTTCGGGTTAGGCGTTCCAAAAGGAAATGCATATGAATGGGTAAATCATGAAAAGTTATCGGAAAATTTTTGAAAGTATCATCTTACACAGAACCTCCGGAATCTCCTATAGGAGTTTCTAAGGATTAAAAGTCTAATATCACGTTAAGAAACTTTACGTCATCAATCTTATTTGAACTGCCGTATACCGACGGTATGTACAGTCGTGTGAAAAGTCGGGAGTTGAACATTCCCTCCTATTCGATTACATTATTCCGATTACAATTAAAAGTAGTACGGTTTTCTTGTTTTTTTACTTTAAGCAGTTGCGTCACTTTTTCTGAGTGTTTTTTGTCAATGATCAATTCGTATTGTTTACCTTCCGTTGTGTTTATCAATAGTTTTTCGTTTGGGTAATGAAAATCTGATATTTTTGACGTTGTAAGTTGAAGGTTATCTATATGTTGCCACGAAATGAAATGATCAGCAATTGCAATTCCTTTTTCCCCGATCTTTCCTTCACGAAATAGTGGATAAAACGAGTGCATCCCTAAGATTGCAGCTAAATAAAGAATGGATAATTGAACTGTTGCATAATAGAGCAATCCAATAATCCAGCAGGCAAACATAAGCAGAGTAAAAATAATCGTCATTCGATCTTTCCACGACCCTTTTTTGACTTTGACTTGAAACGGTTGCTTGTGGAACGATTGACATTGCTTTCGAGCACGACGAGTTAAGAAAGCACGAACGATTAAATATAAAATAAACAAGCTTCCAATGACATTTAAAAATATAATTCCATTCATTTTTCATTCACCTCAAACTTTTTTAAGTATAGCACTAGGTTTGAATTGAAAAAACCGATTGACACAACTTGGAATATTAGTGTATTGTATTACTAGTACACTAATATAATGATATTGGAGGGAATAAAATGAATGCATGGTCTGGGCTAGTGAAGAAAGAGTTTCGCCTAGGATTAACAGGAATTTATTGGTCAATTACTGCAATGCTGCTTGTCTATGGGTTATTGACGTTTTTAACGTGGAAATTTGATGAAGGGACCATTTTATTTGCTGGTTCTTTCGTCATCGTTATTTTGCACACATTTTATATGCCTGCCTATTTAGTTGTTAGCATTTACATGGAAAAAGATCGGATGCACATGTGGCTGCACAGTCTTCAATCAGGGTATTCGCTACTGCTAGCTAAATTTTTAACCGGTTTAGCTTATATGTTTTTGTCATTGCTGTTGGCATCCCTCGTCGTCATTTATAGCGGGACTTCGTTAACGAACATCATTGCAGAGGCAGGTTTGTCGACGAAAGGTTTATTCGTGAATGGTATAAACGTTGTCATTCATGTTATTGGTTTATCGCTTTATTATGCAGTTTGGGGAGTGTTTTTTTGGACGATAAGTTTGTCTTTAAAAAAATATTTAGGGAAGCTTCAGTGGCTCGTGCTCATCCCGCTGATTATTATTGGCTTTGTATCCATGTTTAAATGGGAATCTTCTTCTCTATTTTCAAAGTTGACTAACTGGGGAGCGATTCCGTTAGACGAGTTTATTTACCCGATAGTTTTTGGAAAAGGAATAGGTGAAATTACTATTGAAGGTAGTATTGCAAATGCCGTCTATATCGGAACGTATGTGTATTATGCGTTTATTATGCTCATCTTGTTTTTTATTGCTGGCTGGATTATCGATCGGAAAGTTGAGGTTTAACGTATGGATACGTTTGATACAAACACACCGATTTATATGCAGATTATGGCAAGGATTAATCGAAAAATTGTCCGGAGTGAATGGCGAGCGGGGGATAAATTGCCTTCTGTTCGTGAAATGGCGATTCAGTCAAGTGTAAATCCCAATACGATTCAACGAGCGTATCGTGAGCTGGAAAGGATGAACATTGTGGAAACGAGAAGAGGGCAAGGAACATTTATTACTGAAGATGAAGAGACGTTACTTCAGTTAAGGAGAACGTTAAAAGCAGAACACATTTCTACGTTTGTAAAAGATATGCGGGAAATGGGGTTTTCAAATGAAGAAATGCTTAGTGGAATCGAGTATTACTTTAAACATGAACGTGAGAACGGAGGAGAGGAAACATGATCGAATTTACAAACGTCTCAAAACGGTATGTTATGAAAAAAGCGTTAGACAATGTATCATTTACGCTTTCAGCAGGAAAAATCATTGGTATCGTTGGCGAAAATGGAAGTGGGAAATCAACAATTTTAAAATTAATGGCAGGACTCCTTCAACCGACACAAGGAAACATTACGATCAATGGTGAGCAAGTCACACGACACATTTGCCAAAGTGTATCATATTTGTCCGAACTTGACGCCTATTATCCGTTTTATACAGTAAAAGAGCATGTATTATTTTATGAAAGTCAGTTTTATGATTTTAATAAAGAAAAAGCTGATGAAATTTTAGCGTTTATGAATGTCGATCAAAATGTTAAAGTAAAACATCTTTCTAAAGGAAATCGGGGACGTGTAAAAATCGCTTTAGCTCTTGCTAGGAAAGTCCCGCTTATTTTAATGGATGAACCTTTTTCGGGTCTCGATCCGATGGCGAGAGAGGCTATAGTTAAGGGATTGCTTTCTTTTGTTGATTTAGAAACACAAACGATCATTATGACGACACATGAAATTAAAGAAATTGAGTCGATTCTTGATGTTGTCGTCCTTATTAAAGACGGAAATATTTTAAAAATACAAGATGTTGAAGAGATTAAGTTTGAACATAATATGGGCATTGTTGAATGGATGAAAGAAATGTATGGAACATTTGCGTGAAACACCTATTTTTGCTGATTTTTGCCGAATTTTGTTGAATTCAGAAAACAGGTTTTATATAATGCTATATAGTTAAAGTAAAAACTTCAAGTTAACCCCAAACATTGAAGAAAAAGGCAAACTATTCCGAAAGGATAGGACGCAAAGCCATGGGTCTAACGTCTTATGAGCGATGATCGCCAGGCTACCAAGTAATGTTTGAAACAATTATTTGGCTATTCTATTTTAATAGAATAGCCGTTTTTTTTTAACAATTTGAAATGTGTATAGCGGTAGCCTCACTAACTTAACTTGCAGGGGGCAAAGGAAGTTTATGCTAACGAAAAAGGATATCCATCACGTATTTCAACCAGTGATTTGCTCTCAAACGAAAAAAACGATCGGTTATGAAGCGTTGCTTCGACATGCCCGAACCTCAAATCCTGTAGCGTTATTTCAAACGGCACGTGAACAAGGATGGCATTCGAAACTCGATATGTTATCGATCGAAAAAGTGATTGAGACCTTTCGCTTCCATCATGTTGAAACATTGTTTATTAACATCTTTCCAACAACGTTACTGACACAAGATTTCCCTACTTTTTTAGAGAAGGTCATATCGGAAAACTCGTTTAATTCAAATCAAATTGTTTTTGAATTAAACGAAACAGCAGAAGAAAAACATGTATGGGGTAATCCCAATTTAAAAGATATCGTCAGTCTAATACGTAAAAAAGGCTTTCATATTGCAATTGATGATGTCGGTGTCGGTGCAGCTTCACTTAAGCAAGTGATAGAATATAACCCGGATATTATTAAGCTTGATCGATATTTCTCAAATCAGTTAGCTGTTTCAGATGACAAGCAGGCTGTGTTAGCATTTTTTGTTGACTATTGCCGTAAGAAAAATAAAAAGCTTGTTTTAGAAGGTATTGAAAACTTGGAAGACTTTGAAAGCGCAAAATCATTAGATGTTCCATATTTACAAGGCTATTACATCGGAAAGCCTAGTCGATACGTACAAAATGGGCACAATCGGGAATATGCAACATTGTATATATAAAGAAAATTGTAGTGGGGGATTTGGTAGTCAAATGAAAACAGAAACAATGTGGGAAGAAGATGAGATTACAATTTTAGAAGAAAGTGCAGGTTTTCAATCGATTGAAAGTATCGCACGCAAATTAAATCGAACGCCCAATGCAGTTAGAAGCAAGTTAAACCGTCTTGGAATAACGAGCATTCGAGAATTAGACGGAAGTATGAGTTTAATGCAATTAGCACAAGCTCTTGGAGTCAGTCGTTCGGTTGTCGAGAGATGGATTGAAGAAAAAAACTTACCTGCAATGAAAAAGAATTATTACTATTACAAGAGAAATAAAGTAAAACATTATTCCATTTATCCGGATGAATTTTGGGAATGGGCGGAAAATCATAAAGATGAAATTAATTTTGCGAAAATTAAACGACATACCATTCTTCCAGAGCCTGATTGGTTTGAAGAAGAACGAATAAAAGATTTGTCGAAGCCGAAAAATGCAAATAAAAATTGGACACCGTCAGAAGATGAACAATTGCTCTTTTTGTATAAAGCGGGGAGAAGCTACTCCTATATTGCTAACCACTTTGGAAGAAGTGTCCGCTCTGTTCAAGCTCGCATCGGTCGGTTAAGAAAAAATAAAAGCTTGTAGAGAACGAGTCAACACCACCTCTACAAGCTTTTTGTAATTCAAAATTTTTCATACAAGTACATAAGCTATAACGGATACAAAAATGGACGTAATGCTAATGGCAAGAATTGGTTTCATCGCTTTCGTACGCAAATCCCTTAAATTAATATTAAGGCCTAGACCGACCATCGCTGCAGTTAAAAGCCAACTTGTTAACGATGAAACTCCATCCATAACTGATTCTTTAACAGGTATAATTGGACCAAGCACGTAACTGCCAAACAAGCTAAACGCAATAAATCCAATTAAGAAATATGGGAATTGGATTTTCTCGGTTTCTTCGTTTACATGCGGTTTTTTTCGTTTCATAAAAAATATAAATACGAAACAGAGAGGGATGAGCAGCAAGACACGTCCTAGCTTTGCAAGTAAGCCGATTGCTAAAGCTTCTTCGCCCCCTGGGGCGGTCGCTAGCACGACATGGGCTATTTCATGAAGGCTCATTCCGGCCCAAATTGCATACTCACTTATTTCAAATGGCAAGAACGGGATGAAGAACGTATACACAACGGCAAAAACAGTTCCGATTAAAGCGATAATTCCAACTCCTAACGCTGTATCTTCATCTTTTGCTTTAACGATCGGAGCTACTGCTGCAATCGCTGCTGCTCCACATACCCCCGTACCGACTCCTAATAAAAGTGAAAGCTTTCGTTCAGCTCTTAATATTTTCGCTAACCAAAGTGTACTTAGAATTGCAAACGTAATAATCAAAGCATCACGGACGACTAGGCCTAATCCATCTTGAATGATAATGGAAACATTTAACTTTAAACCGTACAGCATAATTGCAAATCGAAGCAAATTTTTTGAAGAAAAGGTAATGCCTGCTCTCAATGCTTCGGGGTAATTGAAAAAATGCCGGTAAACAACCGCAAGGAAAATGGCGCTCGCCATTTGCCCTATAAGATGAAAGACAGGAGTTTTTGCAAGCAAATAACCGAAGAGCGCGATGATAAATGTAAACAAAACGCCACCTATCCATAATCTGAAACGGTTTGGGTCGCGCTTTTCCCGCTTTTGAATGTTTTTTATGTCAACTTCCATATCCTACTCCTTACTATCGCCTCTTCTATAAGATTAAATGATTTTATATGATAAGGAAAATAAATGGTTATAATAATTATCATAAGTAAAAATTATAGCGGAAGAAGGTTTGATTTATGGATCAACAATTGCAAGTATTCGTTACGGTTGTAGAACGGGAAAACTTTTCACGAGCAGCGGAAGAGTTGCATATGACTCAACCGGCCGTCAGCCAATACATTCAATCACTAGAAAGACAAATGGGGACCCGTTTGCTTGAGCGAACAAATAAATATGTTCGTCTAAATAAAGCGGGTGCAATCGTTTACCACCATGCGAAAGAAATATTGAATGTATATAAAAAAATGCATTATTTAGTTGATGATTTAACGGCGAAAGCGACAGGTCTTTTACCAATCGGTGCAAGCTATACGTTCGGTGAGTACATGCTCCCACACATTATTGCAGTTATGCATGACAAGTATCCGCTTATTCGTCCAACGATTATGATTGGAAATACGAAAGAAATCGTCGAACTGGTGAAAAATCATCAAGTCGAAGTTGGAATTGTTGAAGGACAACTTCAAGATGAAAGTTTACTAATTGAGCCGTTTGCAACGGACGAGATGGTCATATTTACATCCGCGCAACACGATTTAACAAAGACGGTGCCTTCACGAAAATTAATGTCTGAAGAAACGTGGATTATTCGCGAAAGTGGATCAGGGACGAGAACAGCGGTTGATAACATGTTTCGAAAGCTAAACATTACGCCAAAAAACGTGTTGGAGTTTGGAAGCACTCAGTTAATCAAAGAGTCCGTTGAAGCAGGAGTTGGAATTAGTATGCTGTCTAAATGGGCGATTCGAAAAGAATTACAAATTGGTACACTAACAGTTCTCCCTATTCAAGGTTTACCGTTTTTACGGAAATTTTCGATCGTCACAAAAGCACCGTTTCAAACGAAAGCGTTGGAACTGTTTATCCAACTTATAAAAGAAAGCACGAAATTGTTTGAAGTGTCGAAAACGTGAAAACTAGAATGGATAAAATAGGTACATAAGCCCTGAACGTAATGTTCAGGTTTTTTATCGAATTTTCGCAAAAGTGTGAAACTAATCGCATAATTGAGAATGCCTAAATCTAAAATTGTCGTTATAGCAAGCTTACTGATTTGGCATGATACTTGCATTATATTGGTATAAGGGAATAGGAAAGGTGGTTAGATGTACTAGCTTTTAAAAAAATGTAAAAAGGTTTTATGTAACGTTGATTTAAGACGAAAG
Organism: Pueribacillus sp. YX66; assembly: GCF_041725775.1. NCBI lineage: Bacteria > Bacillati > Bacillota > Bacilli > Caryophanales > Bacillaceae > Pueribacillus > Pueribacillus sp. YX66. The sequence goes on from NZ_JBEUEL010000010.1 coordinate 58,463, forward strand.
GGGTGGGTTACAAAATGGAACTCGGAATTTTTATGTCACATTTTTTTAATGCTTTAACACTAGGGCTGCTGTTGGCTTTGATAGCTTCGGGCCTTACAATTATTTTTGGTTTTCTCAATATTATTAATTTTGGGCATGGAGCATTGTACATGCTCGGTGCTTATTTAGGATATCAAATCTATCATGTAACAGGCAGTTTTACGTTAGCTATTTTGCTAGCGTCGGTCATTATGGGCATAGTCGGTTTATTATTGCAGCGGTACGTGCTTATTAAGTTAAGTGGGAAATCTCCAGTATACGTTGTTTTATTTACGTTTGGATTCGCGCTCTTTATCGAAAATTTAACGAGAATCATCTGGGGACCGAACATGATTTCTGTAAGTCCTCCATCTATGCTTTCAGGCTCTATTACAATTGGATATCCGTTTCCTGTATATCGATTATTTTTAATTGTCTTTTGTTCCATCGTTTTATTAGGTGTTTATTTTCTGTTAACGAAAACAAAAATTGGCATCATTGTTAGAGCGGGAACAGAGGATGAAGAAACTGCTTCAGTTTTAGGTGTGAATGTCAAGTTGATAGGAGTCGGTGTGTTTGCTGCTGGAACAGCTTTAGCAGCTTTAGCTGGAGTTGTTACGGGACCTTATTTAACGCTTGAACCTCATATGGGAATGGCGATCATCATCGATGCATTTATCGTATTGGTTATTGGAGGAATGACTAGCTTTGCAGGAACGATAGTAGCGGGATTGGCTATCGGTTTTCTTCAAGTATTTGGTGGAATCTACTTCTCGGAATTAACAATTGTGTTCACGTTAACATTAATGATTTTAGTTATCATTAAAAATCCAAAAGGGTTGGGAGCATTATTCAATCGGATGACATGATGCGGAAAGGAGGGGGATGAAGTGAGTAGTTTATTAAAGCAAAAAGAGAATGTCGAGGGTGCCCTTATTGAACAAAAAAAGTTTTCAATGAATAAGACTGATTTCATCGTCTATGCGAGTATTATTTTAATCTTTCTGTTGGCTATAACATTTTTTAGCCCTTTTTATCAAAGGTTTGTCATTGAAATGATGATTTTTTCCATTTTGGCACTCAGTATGGACTTCCTGCTCGGCTACGGTGGGTTATTGAATCTCGCTCACACTTTATTTTTTGGGCTAAATATATATGTGATTTCGATACTTTTCATAGATTATCAAATGTCTTTTTTCATTGCTGTTTTATTGGCAATGAGCTTTACAATGATCGTTGCCTATTTAATCGGATTTTTCAGTTGCCGTTTAAACGGAATCCAATTTGCTATGGTCACGCTAGCATTTGGTGAATTAGTTTATATCATAATAACAAAATGGAGAAGTTTAACTGGCGGCTTTGACGGCAAACGTGTGAATCAATCAATTGAATTAAGTGTAGGCAGTCAAGTGATAAAACTAACGGATACGCTACCGCTTTTAATGATTGTCGCAGTTATGTTGTTAGCTACCTATTATTTTATTAATAGGATTGTCAAATCTCCTTTTGGAAACGCTTTAATCTCAGTTCATGAAAATGAAGAAAGGGCAAAGTTTTTAGGCTTTAATGTTTTTCGAATTAAATTTCAATCATTTTTAATTAGTGCTTTCTTCAGTGCGTTTGCCGGTGTAGGCTACTTGTTATTAAAAATGTTTGTTTCGCCAAACTACGTGTCATGGGCTTTTTCTGGAGACGTATTGTTAATGACATTAATTGGTGGAATGGGCACTTTATTTGGTCCTTTATTTGGTGCAATGGGTTTTGTCTGGTTTAAAGACTGGCTTAGTTCGTATACGGAGAATTGGATGCTCGTTGTCGGATTGCTGTTTATGCTCGTTGTTGTCTTTTTCCCAAGAGGATTATTTGGGTGGTTGCAAAAAAAGTAAGCTAATCATAGAAGGGAGTGCAGTTATTGGAGTCTATTCTGAAATCAGATTCACTCTATTTTTCGTACCATAGTAATCCGATTATTAATGGTGTTGATTTTGCTATTAAAAAAGGTGAGATTTGTTCAATTATTGGACCGAATGGAGCAGGTAAAACAACTTTTTTAAACCTGTTAAGCGGTATGCTGATTCCCAATGCGGGTGATGTTTTTTATAAAAACAAAAAAATAACGAAAGTACAGCCGAATAAACGAAGAGAACTTGGAATCTCTCGTTCCTTTCAAATTACAAATATATTTATGCAGCATACCGTCTATGAAAATATTAGGTATGCCGTTCAAGGTGTGAACAAACAAAAATATCAACTATTTAAAAGTATAGACTCGATGACTGATATTAGTGTTCAAACTGAAAAGCTGTTAGAAATTTGCCACTTAACATCTGTTAAAGACGAAAAATGCTCTGATCTCGCATATGCGGAACAGCGGTTAGTAGAAATTGCTTTATCACTTGCTGGCAATACAGAAGTGCTGTTGCTTGATGAACCGACAGCAGGTTTATCTATGGAAGAAAGTCGTTATATCGCCGACTTTATTAAGCAGCTTTCTCGTGATTTGCAATTAAGCATTGTGTTTATCGAACACGATATGGATATTGTGTTTGATATATCTAATCGAATTTCTGTTCTTTATTACGGCGAGTTATTACTTACAGATACACCTGAGCATGTGAAGGAAAATAAACAGGTTCAAGAAATTTATTTGGGAGAAGAATTGGCATGAGCAAACTAATTCATTTGGATAAAGTAAACGCATACTATGGCCAAGCCCATATTCTTCATGGTGTTTCTTTAGAGGTTAAAGAAGGTGAAGTCGTATGTTTGCTTGGTAGAAACGGTGTCGGGAAAACAACTTCGCTAAAGTCAATCATGGGACTAGTTAATGTTAAGAAAGGGGGGATCTACTTTCAACAAGAGGAAATAACAAATCATACTCCGCATGACATTTTCAAAAAAAATGCAATCGGTTATGTTCCCGAAGACAGAAGGATCTTTGCTTCGCTATCAGTGAGGGAAAACTTAATGATTGGTCAATTAAATGCACCTAAAAATAGGAGGTGGGATATTAATAAAGTTTTTGAAATGTTCCCAGTATTAAAAGAAAAACAAAATCGAAGTGGAGCTTATTTAAGCGGTGGTGAACAGCAAATGCTAGCCATTGCCAGATGTTTAATGGGCGATCCGAAAATTATGATGCTTGATGAACCATGTGAGGGGTTGGCTCCTATTGTTGTTCAGGAACTCGAAGAATCGATTAAGAAGTTGCATCAAGAGGGAATGACGATGATTTTAGTAGAGCAAAGTTTGCGTTTAGCCAAAACATTAGGTGACCGAGTTTACATTATGAATAAAGGTGAAATCACTTACTCAGGTGATAGAGAGTCACTATTAAATGACTCTTCACTAGTTTCAGAATTAATGGGTATCGGTTAACAAATGTGAAAGCGCTAACACTAAGGTTCACTCGATCTTAAGCACGTAATGTGAAGTAGTGAATTTGATTGGCAAAAGGAGGGAATTCATGCCAAAAACAGCAATTATAACGGGTAGCTCACGTGGGATAGGCCGTGCTACTGCACTCGCGTTAGCTGATAAAGGCTTTAACATCGTTGTTCATTACAAAAAAAATGAAGATTTGGCTCGCGAAGTCTTGACTGAAGTGAAAAAAGTGGGAGTAACAGGATTTACTGTAGCAGCTGATTTAGAAAAGCCAGAAGAAGTTCGTGGAATGTTTGAGAAAATTCGAAGTCGTGTCGGTCATTTGGATGCTCTTGTTTTAAATGCTGCTGCGACCGCATTTAAACCACTTAATGACATGAAAGAACATCACATGCAAAGAACATTTGACTTATCGATCAAAGGTTCACTTGTTGCTGTTCAAGAGGCGACATCATTAATGAATGAACGGACCGGGAAAATCGTTATTGTTTCAGGTTTTGATAGTTTTAAATATGTTGCTAACCATGGAATGTTAGGTGCAGTAAAAGCATCGTTAGAATCGTTAACACGTTATTGGGCATGTGAGCTTGCAGGACATGGGATTACAGTAAATTCAGTAAATCCAGGTGTAATTGAGACGGATTCAGCTCAGATTTACGCTGGCGATCAGTGGATAGCTTGGAAAGAAGAATGGGTAAAATCTACTCCTAAACAACGTCTAGGTACACCGCAAGATGTAGCCGAAGTTATTGCATTTTTGTGTTCGCCATCAGCTGAGTTTATTTGTGGTCAAACAATCGTAGTTGATGGCGGACTTACACTAACGGCACCGCCGTTTATGAATTAAATAAAAAGGGGAATTTCTAATGAATCTAAAAAAATGGTTAGTTTACAGTTTTATTTTAAGTTTATTCATTCTTGCTGCCTGTGGTGGAGACAAAGAAGAAGCGACTACAGGTGGTGGAGACTCTTCAAATGGTGAAAGTGAAGACTCATTAAGGATTGGAGTCGTAACGACTTTAAGTGGACCTTATGGTGAAATTGGGAATGAAATGCTTGATGCGGTTAAGACAGCGGTAAAAGAAGTGAACGAGCAGGGGGGAGTTTTAGGAAAACAAATTGAGCTCGTTGTTGAAGATGATGAAGTTGCGCCTGATGTTGCGATTAGAAAAGCAGAAAAAATGGTGTTAGAAGAAAATATTAATCTATTCATTGGTTCTGTTGCGAGTAGTGTGACCCTTGCTTTATCAGAAAAAATGCCAGATTGGGAAAGTTTATTAGTGACAACGATTCCGAAATCCGTGGCAATCACAGATCCAGATTCAAACTCTAACGTTTTCCGCGTTAATCATAACGACAATCAGGATGTATTAACATTGGAGCACTGGATGAAAAATGCTGACCTTCCTTATAAAACATTCTATTTTCTCGGTGCTGATTATGAATGGGGACACGATGTTATTAATGAAATGGAGACCATTGTTGAAGACATTGGCGGTGAAATCCTCGGGGAAGAATTTACTCCGCTAGGAGCAACCGATTATTCAACGGTCTTAACTAACGCACGTTCCAAGAAGCCAGACGCGATCATTGCGGCATATGCGGGCGGGGATGGGACGAACTTCTTATCACAAGTAAACAGTTTTGGAATTGTGGATGAAGATATAGACGTAATTATCACTCCGATGGGTGATTCTTTAGCAACGACAAACCCTGAATTAACGAAAGGCATTTACGGACCTGCTAACTACCACCATTCATTAGACAATAAGAAGAATGTCTCGTTTGTAAAAAGCTTCGAAGAGGATCATGGATATAAACCAACAAATTTTTCAGGAGAATCTTACGTTGGGGCATGGATGCTGTTTGAAGCAATTGAAGAAGCAGGTAGTGCGAATCCTGATGATGTGATAAAAGTGCTTGAAGATAATTTTACATTTGATAGTGCAATGGGAGAATTGCGAGTAGACCCAAGAACACACCAAGTGCTTCACCCTAATTGGATTGGCGAGTTTTTTGATGATTCAGGAGAAGCGGATATCAGAATTATTCATACGACTCCTCCTGAATTTATAAACCCGCAATAGTAAGAATGTTTTAGGAAGGATAGACAAACTTCTATCCTTCCTAAATTCATGACAAAGTAAACTTTCGCAATTCCGCAAAAAAATCATTACGCATGCAAAAAACTAAACTATTTTTCTCTAATCATAACAGATATAGTAAGCATTTTAATCTTGGCATGCTTTTTGCATCTATACAATGTTGATTGGATATATGGGTGAGAGGGGTGAAGAAAACAATTCATTAAACGAAAGAGGGAGGGAATGAATAGTTGGAATCGACAGTAAAACTTAAAAGTATCTCAGACGGAATGGGACACATTATTTTAAACAGACCTAAAAGTTTGAATGCATTAAATGAAGAAATGCTTTATGAGTTATTAGAAAAGTTAACTGTAATTGAGAATACGTCCAGCTATAAAACTCTCATTATTAGTGGTTCAGGGGATAATTTTGCAGCTGGAGCAGACTTAAAACAGATTAGTGAAATGGACGCCAAAACATTTGAAAACTATGTCCGACTTATTCAAGAAGTGACTTGGAAACTTGAAAAAATCCCAATATTAACAATCGCAGCCATTCAAGGAGTTGCCTATGGGGGAGGACTTGAACTAGCGCTGTCGTGTGATTTTCGATTTGCCACCCCAGATTCACGATTCGCTTTGCCTGAAATCCGACTCGGGTTAATTCCAGGCGGTGGAGGCACATATCGTCTTACGAAATTAATTGGATTAGCAAAAGCAAAGAAAATGTTATATACAGGCTCAGTAATAAGGGCAGAGGAAGCGTTGCAAGTTGGTTTACTAGAAAAGATAACAAGTGAGGACCATTTAATTGAAGAAACGATTGAGTTTAGCAATGACATAACAAAAAAATCGGCAGTAGCCTTCCGAGCGATTAAGGAATCTGCTAGCCATGCCTTTGATGTTGATACGTATGCTGCTAGACAGATGGAAGTTCAAGCTATTTTATCTGTATTTAGTGGCGACGATTGTAAAGAAGGAATTCAAGCCTTTATTGAGAAGCGGGAACCTCAGTTTATTAGAAATTAATCGAAGACTACCAAACAAAGAGGGATAGACATGTTAGATTTTAGCTGGACTGAAGAACAGAATGCTTTTAGACAAATTTTACGTGACTTTGCGAAAAGTGATCTTCTTCCTCACTATACAAAATGGGATCGAGAGCAAAAATTCCCTTATGAAATATGGAGCAAAATGGGGGGCCTGGGCTTAACTGGATTACGCGTGCAAGAAAAATATAATGGAAGTTCTGCAAACTGTGTGACGACGGGGATTGCAGCACTTGAAGTTGGAAAAGGTGATTTTAATGCGGCTTATGCCGTAATGTTGAATGGATTAATTAGCGAAATTCTTGAAGAGCACGCTTCAGAAGAAATTAAAGAAGAGTGGCTTAAGCGGATGGCATTAGGTGAATGTCTTTTAGGTATCGCCATTACTGAACCAGGTGCTGGTTCAGATGCAGCTAATTTACAAACAAAAGCAGTAAAGGATGGGAACTCGTATCTATTAACTGGAGAAAAATCGGGTATCTCGTTAGCAAAATTCGCCCATGGCTTTGTCGTGTTTGCAAAAACAAATCCTGAAGAAAGAGCGCGTGGCGTCAGTGCGTTTATTGTTCCTAGTGATGTTGAAGGTATAGAAATTCAAAGCTATGCGGATATGGGAAATATTCCAATAGGAAGAGGCTCAGTTTTTCTCAATGAGGTCCGTATTCCAGAGAGTTATTTAATTGGTGAGGAAAATAAAGGATTTTATCAAGTGATGAAGGGTTTTGATTTAAGTCGAATATTGATCGCTCTGCAATGTATTGGAGCGGCGGAACAATCAATTGACGAGACGATCGGGCATGTAAGAACTCGTGAAGCTTTTGGAAGCCCTTTAGCAAAATTTCAAGGGGTGCAATTTCCGATCGTAGAGCATCATACTTGGTTGGAGATGGCAAAATGGTTATGCTTTCGAGCACTTTGGTTACGGGATCAAGGTCTTCCACATACGAAAGAAGCTTCGATGTGTAAATGGATGGGTCCTTATCTTGCGAGAGAGGCGATCCACGAATGTTTGTTGCTTAATGGTCATTATGGGTATACGAAAGAAATGGCAATCGAACAACGTTTACGTGATGTCATCGGTTTGGAAATTGGTGACGGTACAGCACAAACACAAAAAATTGTTATTGCTCGAGAGATTATAGGTAAAGAGTTTAAGCCCTACTAATAACAACTTTAGAATTTGAGGAGGAATACCGATGGCATATACAGACATTCTTTATGAAAAAGTGAATGGAATGGCAATAATTACGATCAACAGACCGCAGGTTTACAATGCGTTTCGTCCAAAAACAGTGAGGGAGTTAATCGATGCTTTCCGCGATGCGTGGGACGATAACAAAATTGGTGTTGTTGTTCTCACGGGTACAGGAGATAAAGCTTTCTGTGTTGGAGGTGACCAAAAGGATCGTGGGGATGATGGGTACAGTGAAGAGAGTGGATTAACGAATGGAATTGGACTTGAAGTTGAAACATTACATTCCGCAATTCGCAATATACCGAAACCCGTTATTGCAGCTGTTAACGGATATGCAATTGGTGGAGGACATGTGTTACACGTCGTATGTGACTTAACGATTGCTTCCGATCAAGCAAGGTTTGGGCAAGTCGGTCCTAAAGTAGGCAGTTATGATGCAGGCTTTGGAAGTGCATACTTAGCGAGAGTGATTGGTGAAAAAAAAGCGCGGGAAATTTGGTTCTTATGTGAGCAATATGGCGCCGAAGAAGCTAAAGAAATGGGGCTTGTTAACAAAGTTGTCCCACATGAAAAATTGATAGAAGAAACAAAAATTTGGTGTGAAAAAATACTTGATAAAAGTCCTACAGCCTTGAAAATGTTGAAATATTCTTTCAATGCGGATAGTGCACATATTGAAGGAATTACTCAATTATCAATGGGTTCGCTTGTCATGTATTACAGTTCTGAAGAAGCGTTAGAAGGACGTAATGCATTTATTGAAAAACGACCAGTTAACTTCCGAAAATATAGAAGATAAAAAGAGAGATAGTAACGATACTACGTAAAAGGAGCTTTTAAATGAGAATAAAAGATAAAGTTGTAATTGTAACTGGTGGAGGAAGAGGAATTGGAGAGGCTATCTGTACAAAACTGGCTAGTGAAGGTGCAAAGGTAGTCGTTACAGACATTAGCTTGGAGACAGCCAAAGTGACAGCAGAAAAAATTATTTCTTCAGGTGGGGAAGCCATTGCTATAAAAACGGATGTGACTCAGTTATCAGATGTAACATCAATGGTTAAGCAAGCGAAAGAAAAATACGAAAAAATTGATGTGCTCGTGAACAATGCTGGATGGGATAAGATTGAGCCGTTTTTACAAAACGGAGAGGAAACGTGGGATAAAGTAATCGCAATTAATCTTAGAGGCGTATTTAACACCTGTTATTCTGTATTACCAATTATGATTGAGCAAGGATTTGGAAAAGTCATCAATATTGGTTCTGATGCTGGACGGGTTGGTTCGACAGGTGAAGCGGTATATTCAGCAGCAAAAGGAGGTGTGATTGCATTTTCAAAAACAATTGCGAGAGAAATGGCGAGACATAAAATTAACGTCAATGTTGTCTGTCCAGGACCAGTAAACACTCCTCTATTCCAAGAGATAGTGAAAGATAACCCGAAAATTTCAACAGCGTTAGAAAAAGCAATCCCATTTCGTCGATTGGCTGAACCGGAAGATATTGCGAATGCGGTTTGTTATTTCAGTTCAGATGAAGCTTCATTTGTAACAGGTCAAACGTTAAGTGTTTCAGGCGGCTTAACGATGGCTTAATGTAAAAAAATATGGGTAACGTCAAAAAATCTATGAAAACTCTTCAAATATTGAAGGCTTGACATTGAGCCTACCGAGCATGAATCTCTATGTGAAGACGCGGTCAACCTTGTTGCGTAAGGCTTTACACCGTATCATGCTCGCCACTCAATGTAAAGACTCATAGGGAATCTGTGGTCTGATTCCTCTCAAAATGGGGGGATATTTTGCCCATAAATACAATAATATCAAGGATTCTTGAGATTTTTATTAAAAAACTTTTGACAATACGAAAATATGAGGGGGAATAGAATTATGATTCAAACAGATGCTTTAAATCAAAGTATAAATGATTTGCTTACTAAAAATTATGTATGGATGTCAAAAGAGACGATTGAAGGTTATTTATCTTCAGGAGATTGGGATACGAAAAGCTTCGTTCATCATTTAGAAGAACAAGCAAGGAAGCAACCAAATAGCCCAGCGATTATTGATGAAAATGGGAATATTACTACTTTTGAAGAATATGACAAGCAATCTACTGATTTTGCACTCGGTTTGCTAGATTTAGGACTTCAGCCTGGAGATCGAATAGCGTTGCAGCTCCCAAATAGTAGCCACTTTTTAATCGCCCTTATGGGAGCAGCGAAAGTCGGGATTTTACCAGTTCTATGTCATGTTCCTTATACAGAGCATGATTTAAACTATGTTTTAGAATTAACGGAAGCCTCGGCAATTGTTGTCGTTGACCAATTTAGAAATCGAAACTTTGTCACTTTGGCTACTGGTTTGCAAGAAAAACATGCATGCTTAAAACATGTGATTGTTGTTAGCGAACAAAATTATGAGGGTACAATAAGCTTCAATAATCTATTGAAAGCGGGTGCAGATGGTTCACCATCAGTTTTAGAAAAGACACGTCCAGTCGGTACTGATCCATTTTTCATCATGTTCACATCTGGAACAACTGGAAGGCCTAAAGCAGAATTACATTTACATGCAAACAATCTATACTGGATCAATCGCTTTAATGATATTTTGAAATTCCCGCAAGATGCGAATTGGTTTATCGTTACACCGATTGCTCACCTAACAGGACTAGGGATTGGTTGTCTCGGGGCACTGACTCGAGGGGCACCTGTGACTTTACTTCAAGCATGGGATGTTAACAAAACAGTTGAAATCATCGAAAGAGAAAAACCAACGACCCTTTTAGGAGCTCCTCCCATGTTAATCGATTTGGCGCGTTTTGATGGTTTGGAGGAGCGCAACGTTCAATCGATTGAGACAATCGCTTATGCTGGTGCAACTTGTCCATATGATATTTTGAATACGTTGCATAATCGTATTGGAGCTGAGATTGTCGCTTTTTACGGTTATACGGAAGCAGGACCAACTCATAGTACACGTCCACATGATAGTATTGAAATTACGAGTTCTTCTTTCGGAAAAATACTTGATGGCTTACAGGAGAGGGTTATCTCTCCAGAAGGAAATGAATTAACTCCGCCTTGTGAAGGAGAAATTCTAGTAAAAGGACCATGCTTTATTCCTGGTTATTACAATCAGCCGGAAAACACGAAAAAAATGTTCAAAGATGGTTGGTTTCAATCAGCGGATGTTGTGCGAAAAGATGAAAACGGATATTGTACTTTTGTTTCAAGACGGGATGATCTTATTAATCGTGGTGGTTACAAAATTGATCCGCGTGAAATTGAAGAAGTGCTGTATACGCATCCAGCTGTTTCTCAAGCGGCGATTGTTGCTATTCCTGATGAACGCTTAGGACAACGTGCTGCAGCGATTGTTGTTTTAAAAGACAAAACTGCTTCACTTACATTACATGATGTAACCGCTTTCTTAGACGAACAAGGAGTAAGTAAAACCCATTGGCCCGAGGCATTTAAAGTAGTTGATGAATTTCCAATGACGAGCACAGGGAAATTTCAGCGTTATGCATTGAGAGAACAAGCAAAAGATTTGAAACCAGAAAGGTAAGACGGAAAAAGCTGGGGTTATTTAAAGTTACCTTGGCTTTTGAAAAATATTAAAACTTACAACATTTATTATCTGTATAATTAAATTATACAGATAATAAACGAATAGGAGTCAAAGAGATGGGAATCTATACATTAACTGAATTATTTGTCGGTCAAATTGCTAGAATTCAAAGGACATTCACGGATGAGGATGTGAAGCTTTATAGCACACTAACAAGGGAATTTAACCAAGTGTATAAACGTGAAGAGGCCGTATGGGAATCTCACTTTGAAGGTCCAATTGTTCCGGGTCTTTTATCCGAAGGATTAATTATTGAAGTCATTAGCAAAAAGTTACCAGGAACTGCATGTGTTCTTTTACAAAAGGAAATTATTTATTCTCACCCCATATATATCGGGGATACGATTAGTGCAGAGCTTCAAATTATTGATATTAATCACCAACGTAATTGGATAACCCAAAAAATTAGTTGCACTAATCAGCATGGCAAAGAAGTTGTTAAAGGTCAGGTTGTTGTCTTTATTTTACCAAACAAAAACAATAGGTGATCGCATGCTTGATGTAAAGAACTTGGGTTGGGGTTATTTAGAAGTAGACAATAACGGGGTGCTTGTTAATGTGGACGCCAATTTTTGCGAGCATTTTAATTTAAACGACAAGGACCTCGTAGGCATTTCTTTTACGGAAATTATAAAAAAAGTAAGTTATACAAAAGTAAAGCATGGTTCAAAAAAAGACATTGTATTTGCGATGATAAATGATCATCCGTGCTTATTAAAAATCATCACAAACTTTCAAGATGGGTTTACATTCCAAGTCATACTTAAATATGAAGAAATTTACAGGCATGAATTGCTTGCTCTTTTAAATTACGCGGAACAGGTGAAACGAAATAACAAAAATCGAAGCAGTGTGTCGGAACACTCCTATAGTTTTGAGCAAATTATCGGAACAAGTTCTGCCATTGAACAGGTGAAAGAATTAGCCGCGAGAGTTTCTAGGGGGAGTTCTACCGTGCTTATTACCGGTGAGAGTGGTACCGGTAAGGAATTGTTTGCACAAGCAATTCATAATTTAAGTCCGAGAAAAAAAGGCCCATTTGTACCCATTAACTGTGCCGCCATTCCAGAAAACTTATTTGAATCAGAACTGTTTGGTTATGAAGGTGGGGCTTTTAGTGGAGCTAGAAAGGAAGGGAAACCTGGAAAAATTGAGCTTGCTCAAAATGGGACGCTTTTTCTTGATGAAATTTCGGAACTGCCATTAATCATGCAGGGAAAATTGCTACGTGTTTTACAAGAGAGAGAGGTTGAACGTTTAGGAGGAACAGGGAGAAGAAGTGTTGACATTAGAATTGTTGCAGCTACAAACCGTGATTTGAAATTTCTTGTTCAAGAAGGTAAATTCCGTCAAGACCTATTTTATAGGTTGCTAGTTTTTGAGTTGAAAATTCCTCCGCTAAGAGATCGAGAACATGACATTCTTCATTTAGCTTATACATTTTTAGATGACTATAACGATGAGTTTGGATTAGAAGTTAAGGACTTTGATCCAGCACTTAAAGATTGGATGATTAAGTACGATTGGCCCGGGAATGTTCGCGAATTAAAATCTTTTATTGAGCGTGGTATGAACATTGTAGAAGGGAACACTCTCACTTTAGACGATTTCTTTTTCTCATATACAAACTATTCAGAGGAAGAAAATTTTTCAAATGAATTACGGTCATTAGAGGATGAAGTTATTAAAGCAGAAGTTACTGCGATTGAAAGAGCGTTAAAGGAAAGTCGAGGAGATAAAGCTCTTGCTGCAGAAAAATTAAATATACATTTAGCAAGTCTTTATCGAAAGATCTCGAAATATGGGATAAATGCATAAATTCGGCTCATTTATGAATGTGCTTACAAGATGAAGATTTAAGTTAAGAGGGAAGCGATGAGTAGACATTCGTTAAATTTAGAATCTTATCAAAAGTTAATTCAAGTATCGTTAAGAGAAGAGCCTGCAAACATATGGTTGAAAAACGTCCAATTTTTAAATGTGTATCTTGGAAAAATTGAAAGGAAGAACATTGTTATTTCAGGGCAGCGAATCGCATATGTAGGAGATAAAGAACCGCTGGCATCAAGACATACAGAAATAATTGAATTAAATGAAAAACAAATCATAGTTCCTGGGTACATTGAGCCCCACGGACATCCTTTCCAATTATATAATCCAATAACATGGAGTGATTTCTTACTGTCGGGAGGAACAACGACGTCGATTAATGATAATTTGTTTTTTTTCACAATGTTAGGAGTTGATAAATCAATCAAATTTATTGAAGAATTAAATCGCACAAGTGAACTTCTGCATCTATGGTGGGCACGTTTTGATGATCAGACGGAAGCTAACGAGATCGGTACGAAACGCACGTTTTCGTTTAACGAAGGTTACTTAGGTAGATGGTTGGACCATCCTTTAGTTATACAGGGTGGTGAATTTACTTCGTGGTCACGCTTTTTAAAAGGGGACATGGATCTAGCAAAGTTAATGCTGATGACTAAACAACAATACGGTAAACGTATAGAGGGTCATTTACCAGGGGCATCACTTGACACATTAAATGCGATGGCTGCAAGTGGGGTTGGTGCTGATCATGAATCGATTAATGGGGAAGATGTTTTAAACAGGTTGAGTATTGGTATGTATGCTGCTTTGCGTCATTCATCAATTCGACCTGATTTACCAAAAATTTTAACATATTTAATTCAGGAACCTAATCTTAATAAGTCACTTCTTATGTTAACTAGTGATGGATCACATCCGTTCTTTCTAAATCAAACCGGAATTGATAAAATGATAAAAATAATGTTAGATTATGGTTTTAACGTAATCGATGTGTATCGAATAGCTACGTTAAATCCAGCTACGTATTATGGACTAGATCAAAACATCGGATCAATTAGTCCAGGAAGATTAGCACATCTTAATGTTTTAGAAGATCTCTCGAAGCCAACGCCTCTTCATGTCATGGTAGGTGGAAAGTGGGCTATCCGTAACAACACCCTCTTGAATAAGCAAGGACAGTCAGGTGATTGGTTAAAAAGTTATTTTTATAAGGAAAGAATTCATCCTAATATTAATGAAACACATCTTAGTCAAGGTGAAGGTCATACGGGAATACGATTTGTTAATGCGGTCATAACTGTTCCATATAAATACCAACCGACTCAACCTTTAGACGAGGGTGAGTTATATCTATCCCTTCTAGATCAACAAGGAAAATGGGTTTTAAATACTAGAATGAAGGGATTTTCATCAAAATTATTAGCTTTAGCAAGTTCTTATACTGCTTCTAAGGATTACGTTTTAATCGGAAAAAATAGAGATTATATGCTAAAAGCATTTCAAGAAATGCTCGACCTTAATGGTGGAATTGTAGCTTATTTTGAAGATCAAGAGTGTATTAAAATTCCTTTGCCGCTCAGCGGTGGAATGAGTCTAGAACCATTAGAAACAGTGATAAAGCAAACGACTTTCTTTGTTAAAAAAATGAATGAAAGTGGATATCGTTTTAAAGACCCTTTCTTTACGCTGTTTTTTCTTACGACCACCCATTTGCCAAATGTACGTCTTACTTACGATGGTCTATATTTGATTAAGGAAGAACAAATTATTACCCCAGTCTCCAAACTGTGAATCTGAATTGTTCTCAAGAGCTGAAAGAGGCTTTTTTTTGTTTTTTAAAATCTTTTTGTAAACCCCTTGATCTATTCCCAAATTTGTATATACTGAACATATACGGAATATACAAAATATACAGTTGGGTGAGTCTATGGATATTGTGATTTCGAATACGAGCGAAGATCCGATTTATGTTCAAATTAAAAATCAAATTAAAGAACAAATTTTACTCGGTGAATTAAAAGAAAAAACAGCCTTGCCATCGATTCGTAAGCTTGCGAAGGAGCTGCAAATCAGTGTGATTACGACGAAGAAAGCATACGAAGAGCTTGAAAAGGAAGGCTTTATTGAAACATTTCCGAGTAAAGGTTCGTTTGTCGCAGCCCAAAATCAGGAGCTTTTAAAGGAAAAACAGTTAAAAGTGATTGAAGAACGATTATTGCAAGTGATTGATGACAGTAAGGCATTCAACATTAGTTTGGACGAATTAATTCACATGTTGACTTTGTTATACGAGGAGTGAAGAAAATTGGAAAATCTTGTTCAAGTGAAGAACATGACGAAACGAATGAAAGGTTTTTCGTTAAATAATTTAAACTTTGACATTAAAAAAGGCTACATTACAGGTTTTATCGGTCCGAATGGAGCTGGAAAAACAACAACGATTCGCTGCTTAATGAATTTAATCAATATCGATTGCGGTCAAATTACACTTTTTGGCCAGACGCATATGGACAATACGAAAGACATCAAGCAGCGTATTGGATTTGTCTTTGATGAAAACTATTATTACGAGGATTTAACGATTGAACAAAATAAACGTGTTGTTGCACCTTTTTACGAGAATTGGAGTGATGAGCGTTTTTATCACTATATAAAGACGTTTCAGCTACCGAACTTTAAAGTAGTGAAACATTTATCAAAAGGAATGAAGGTGAAATTTGCACTTGCGATGGCACTTGCGCATGATCCACAACTCATCATTATGGATGAACCGACTTCAGGGCTCGATCCAGTGTTTCGCAGAGAGTTGCTTGACCTTCTGCTCGATGTTATGCAAGACGAAGAGAAGGCTGTATTTTTTTCAACGCACAATACGACTGATTTAGATCGAGTTGCTGACTTCATTACGTTTATTCACGATGGAAAAATTGTTTTTAGTGACGAGAAAGATGCTATTTTTGAACGTTACGTGCTAGTGAAAGGCGCGAAGCAGCAGTTGTCCGACGTAAAAAAGCTGCAACTTGCTGGTTTTAAGGAGACAGAAGTTGGCTTTGAAGCTTTGATTACGAACCGAGGTGAAATTCCTGAATCACTTTTGGAAACGCTTATGTTAGAAAAACCGAAACTTGAAGATATTATGTATTACACGGCGAGGAGGGATCAATTTGCAACAGCTTATTATTAAAGACATCATTACACAGAAGTGGTACATTTATATAACGAGCGTGATTTGGTTTATGATTTTTACAAATTTTTTTACGGACGGTTCTCCAATCCGGCATGTGATGCTGTTAGCATTTTTGCCAGCTTGGCTTGCATTTTCTTCAAATGGAAATACGAAATCATTTGAGAAAGAATCAGCATTGCTGATTAGTCTTCCAATAAAAAGAAATGAAATTGTGCTAGCAAAATATGTAGCAGGTTTCACGTGGTTTGGTTTATCCACTATCGCAATGATCGCCTACATTTTTTTATATGATAGGTTTGCTCCGTTCCCTACACGAATGATGCATGTAGATGAAATAGTCATTGCATTTAGTAGCTTTCTTATTTTAGTGTCAATCTTTTATCCCGTTCTTTTTCGAGCTGGGTATCAAGTCGCAACCATTGTATTAGTCATCATTACAGGGTTTGCCGTAATGGCGATGCAAATCAGCTTTAACATGCTTGAAAACCCAAGACTTGTTGACTTTCACAATTTTGTTGAGCAACTATTAATGAATAAACTCATGTTAACGATAATTCTCGTTTGTGTGAGTGCGGTTTTTTTTATCGTTTCTTCTCTCCTCTCTGTACGCATTTTTAACAAACGTGATTTATAAAAGGAATTCGGCTTGCTAGCGGCGAGCCGTTTTTTTATAGGTGTGATTATATCGATTGTTATTTTTACACGATATATAGCTATCATTCGCTCTGAAAATACACTTCGTTTTCTGTTTTGCTAGTTTTTGCATAAATTATCTTCCTTGGGATCGATACGCGAGGGTTGATTGGGCAGCCGAAGACCGGCAGGAAACGATTTTTTCAGAGGAGGCTGAAGCGTTTCCCGCGGAAAGCGACTACCTGGAGCGGAAAATTAACATAGCATTTACTGTGCAGTTTTATTCAACTTGCGAGAATGGGCGACCAATTTTACGAAAGGAGCATTTTAATTTGACAAAGGAAAAATAAAGGTGTGTTATTTATCTTGAATTCAAGATAATATACAAAAAGGTTGGTCACAATGAAGAAAAATGAAGAACAACTTGCGTTAAAGTTATTTATCGTTTTATCAAGAGCTCATCGTGCGATTACCGATCGTGTTATTGAAGTTATAAGTCGCTACGGTTTGAATACAACGGAATTTGCGGTACTTGAACTTTTGTATCATAAAGGCGATCAACCGATTCAACAAATCGGAAAAAAGTTTTGCTTTCAAGTGGGAGTATAACATGTGTCGTTGATAAGCTTGAGAAAAAACAATTGCTCGTAAGAAAACCGTGCTCGGAAGAACGCCGCGTTACGTTTGCCGTCATTACCGAGGGTGGAAAACAGCTTATGGATACGATTTTCCCAGAACATCGAGAAGCAATCAATGGAATTTTCTCAGGGTTAAAAGAGAAAGAAACGTTAATTTCACTTTTGAAACAGCTTGGCTTCCATGCACAAGAGCTTGAATTATAGACAGCTTTGTTGTGCATCTTTTCCCGATCCCGATAAGTATCTTGAATTAATAATACTTTAACCCAAAATTTGGTAAGTAATAAGTACTCACAACTAAGGAAATAATAGGGGGAAATTAAATATTTAAAAGGAGAATGACGAGATGTCTAATGTAAAACTTGCAATCATTTACTACAGCTCAACAGGGATTAACTATAAGCTAGCAAAAATGGCTGAAGAAGGAGCAAAAGAAGCGGGTGCAGATGTGAAAGTATTAAAAGTGGAAGAACTAGCACCACAATCGGCGGTTGATTCGAATCCTGCGTGGAAAGCACATGTTGAGGAAACAAAAAACGTTCCAGTCGCAACGAGTGAGGATTTAGTATGGGCTGACGCCATTATTTTTAGTGCCCCGACACGATTTGGTAACGTACCTTCTCAAATGAAGCAATTTATCGATATGCAAGGTGGACTTTGGGCAGAAGGGAAGCTTATGAATAAAGTAGTCAGTGCGATGTCATCGGCTCAAAACTCACACGGTGGTCAAGAGCAAACGGTGACAGCGATTTATACGACGATGTTCCACTGGGGTGCGATTGTCGTAGCACCAGGATACACCGATCAATCGGCTTTTACATCTGGTGGAAATCCATATGGAACGACTGTCACTCAAAGTCAAGATGGGAATATGATCGAGGATGTTGAGTTAGCTGTTAAGCATCAGGCGAAGCGAACGGTACAAGTTGCGAAGTGGGTTAAAAACGGTCAATCTAACTAAATGATGAAAGCGAGGACAAATATGGACACCCTCGCTTTTTTGATTTGAAAGCATACGAAACTTTTTCCAGTTTACGAAATATTTACTTCATATTTACATTTGCTTTACACGCATCTGTCATACTTCTTTGTAATGCTTACATTCGGAGGGGTATTTAGATGCAGGAAAAAAGACACTTAATTACTTTCTTTAAAAACTTGAAATTAAAACGAAAAAATAAAGAGCGAAAGCAGATTCACCGTTTTTCGTTTCAAACACGACTGTTATTATTATTTGTTACATTACTAATGTTATCAATAGGCTCTATTGGATATATAAGCTATTCAAAAGCTAAAGATTTGCTTATTGATGCGAACGAAAAAAGGATTGCGCGCGAAATTAAAGTAAGTCAAGAAATGACAGAAAGCTTAAAACGTTCACATGTGAATGATTTGGATCAATTTGAAGAGCAATTAGAATATGTGATTCGAGGTCAATCGGTAGAAATGCTTCAAGATGGATTACGGGCAGATTTTTTTCGGATTTATGAAGATGGACATGTGCAACCTTTTAAAGTGAGTGAAAAAACAGATTTTTCATTAGGAGAAGAGCTTGTTCAAGAGATAATCGAGGCTAAAAAAGGAATGTTGTATTATGAGTTCGACGAAAAAGAATATCTCGTATACTTTTTATTGGTTCAAGATGTTCGAAGCATTATCGCAATCGCTTTGCCGACAAGTGATTATCTAGGTGTCATTGATAGTTTGCGAAAGTCAACGTTTATGATTTTAGCGATTAGCTTATTTTTATCAGCGCTCATCACAGTTATTTTTGTTAGAAAACTAACTAATCCACTTGCTTCTTTACAGAAAGCGATGTTAAAAGTGAGGAAAGGAGATTTTAACCAGTTTGTACCAATGTTGACAACAACACCAGAGGTTGTTTCGTTAACAAAAAGTTTTAATCTTATGATGGAGTATATTAATGAGTTGGTAACAGAAGTTCTAACGGCGACACAACATCTTACGAAAACGGGAGAAGAACTGTATAGTTCAACCGATACGGTATCTGAATCAACGGATCAGTTGTTTCATGCGATTCAAGCTGTAAAAGAAGGGGCAAAGCAAACGGTAACTGGTTCACAAAAAGGATTACGTGAATTTCATACAATGGAACGTACGATTCGCGATACGGCTCATGAAGTTCAATCGATTAGTGAAAATGCTCAAGAGATGAGCATTCAAGCAAAGCATGGACAAGTTCATCTTCGTAAGATGATGGGATCCATGAATGAATTAAGTAAAGAATCTTCTACTATTCACGAAACGATTGCGGTGGTGAAAGAACAGTCACAAGAAGTCGTTAGTGTCATTCAATGGATTCAAAACATATCTGAGCAAACGAAACTTTTAGCATTAAATGCAAGTATTGAGGCGGCGCGTGCAGGTGAATTTGGTGAAGGATTTTCTGTCGTTGCTAACGAAGTAAGAAACTTAGCTGAACAAGTTTCAAAAGCGACGGGTGAGGTTGCAGTATCGATTAATACGATGAATAACATAAGTGAACAGGCTGCTAAAGAGATTCAACAAATGGTAGCTAAAGTGGAATCGCATGTTGACACGACAGTTCTTGCAAACGAGGCCTTTCATTTTTTACTACATGCTATTGAACAGACAACAATGAAATTGAATACGATTGATCAACTATTGGCAGAGCTTTTAACTATCGTACCAAATATGGAGAAAGTAACGAAAAGCTTTGCGAGCATTTCACAGGAAACGCTAGTGAGCACAGAGGAGATGTTTAACTTATTTAAAGAACGAGTACAGGTTGTAAACAAAACGCAACAAATAGCCGGAGACATTAAGTGTAATTCTGAACGTTTAAAACGGACGACGATAGAAATTTATAGAAAAGCTTGAACGTTCCTTTTACAACAAGAAAAGGGCGAAGTGTAGTGCTTCGCCAAAACCTTACACTTGACCGATAAGTTCATATCCTGCTTCATCAATCGCCTCTGTGAAATGGTCGATGTCTACTTTATTTGAATCATACATCACTGTTACAGTTCCTTCATCAAGTTGTACATTGGCAGACTGAACGCCATCAATTTCTTTTATCGCATTTTCGACTGCTGATTTACAATGAGAGCATGACATCCCTTTAATTTGCAGTTTAATTGTTTCAGTCATTCTTAACCCCTCCAATGATTTTTATGTTATTTTACTATATCTTATCTGTCTTTCAATCGCAAAATGTATATTGATTGAAAATAAGAATCACAAATATATAATGTTAGTATACCCTATATAGGTATATATGTGAAGAAAAGACCTGCGGTGATATGTCAAGTAAGGAATAATGAATGATTTAGTTATCAAGGTGCAAATGGTGTAAAAAGGTGTCATCAAATAAATCTAGCATCAAAAATTAATGAATTACTAGAAATTTGCAAATGATTGTGGAGTAAATGATGCTTCACGTATCAACTCCCTTTTGTGACGTATAAATTTGTGATTGTGTAGTAGGTCATCCACCAAACGCACAAATTTTCTTGTGGTTAATCCGCAGGAGTGAAATGAATTGTCCTAAATGATCCTAAGACCATTATCTAGGAACATCACGGAGCTCTCAATGTATTTGACATAAACTCAGGTAAATAAGTGAGGAAGAATAGGCGGAAATAATGAAGCCTAAACATAATATACGAGGAGTGAAAGACATGACAGCAGAAGCTAGAGCTGCAGACAATGAAAAAGTAACGCTAGCGATTGAAGGTATGACCTGTGCAGCATGTTCCAGCCGTGTCGAAAAAGGTCTCCGAAAAGTCGATGGGGTGATTGATGCAAATGTTAATTTAGCGAGTGAAAAAGCGACAATTTTCTTTGATGATACAAAAACGAACGCTGAGCAGTTAATTGAACGTGTCATAAAAACAGGTTATGATGCGGCAGTTTATGAAGCGAAATCAGCTGAGGAAGAGAAAGCAGAAAAAGAACAAGAGTATAAAGCGCAAAGAGAAGCTTTCTATATAGGAGCAGTTATTTCTCTTCCGTTTTTAGTCCAAATGGTTGGTGATTTTACGAATAACCACCAATTGATGATGCCTGGGTGGGTGCAATTTGTGCTTGCTACGATCGTCCAATTTACGATCGGGTGGCGGTTTATTCGTGGTGCATACAATTCGTTACGTGGTGGAAGTGCGAATATGGACGTGTTAGTTGCCATGGGTACCTTGTCTGCTTACTTGTACAGTACATTTTTACTTTTTCAAGGCGAAACGATAGGTTTTTATTTCGAGGCATCGGTTGTTATTATTACACTGATCATTCTCGGGAAATTACTCGAAGCACGCGCGAAAGGGCGAACGTCAGAAGCTTTGAAAAAACTGATCGGGATGCAAGCGAAAGTTGCTCACGTTTTGAAGGACGGGGTCATGCACGATGTCCCAATTGAAGACGTACAAGTAGATGATGTTATCGTCGTTAAAGCAGGAGAAAAGATACCAGTTGACGGACAAGTTATTGAAGGTCGTACGAACGTTGATGAATCAATGCTCACAGGTGAAAGCTTGCCTGTTACGAAAGAAGTTGGCGATATTGTCATTGGATCTACGATCAATAAACATGGGTCGATTACGATGAAGGCGACAAAGGTTGGAAAAGAAACGGCCCTTGCACAAATTATTCAAATGGTTGATGAAGCTCAAGGCTCAAAAGCACCGATTCAAAACTTTGCAGATAAAGTATCATCAGTTTTCGTCCCGATTGTTATCGGCATCGCGTTTGTGACGTTTGTCGTTACGTATACCATTGTCGGTTTCACACCAGCGCTCATTAGTACTGTTGCCGTGTTAGTTATCGCTTGTCCCTGTGCATTAGGACTAGCGACACCAACGGCGATTATGGTCGGAACAGGTAAAGGAGCAGAATACGGTGTTTTAGTAAAAGACTCTGCGCATTTGCAAACAATGCGTACGGTTGATACGATTATTCTTGATAAAACAGGTACGATTACGAAAGGTCATCCAGAGGTGACAGCGGTTCGTCCGATTAATGTGACAGAGGAAGCGTTTGTCCGAATGATTGCAACGGTCGAGCAGACGTCTGAGCATCCACTAGCAGAAGCGATCATGCGTTACTCACAAGAACGAGGAATTATCCCTAAGCGTGTTGAAAGCTTTGAAGCATTGCCAGGTCTTGGAGTGACAGGTAGAGTAGATGGTCAAAACGTCTATATCGGTAACGTAAAATTTATACGCCAACAAGACATTGATTTCGACAGGTTTACTAACGATATGCAGTCACTTGAAGAGAAAGGCAATACGGTTATTATGGTCGCTCAAGGACAACGATTCATCGGTTATTTTTCTGTCGCAGATACAGTGAAAGAAACGTCTCGCCAAGCTGTACAGGAATTGAAAGCTCGTGGCATTGACGTCATTATGATGACAGGTGATAATAAGCATACAGCAAATGCAATTGCAAAAGACGTAGGAATCGATCATGTACTTGCAGAAGTTCTGCCAGAGCATAAAGCAAATGAAGTTGATAGATTAAAAAGTGAAGGCAAAAAAGTTGCAATGGTTGGGGATGGAATTAACGATGCACCTGCGCTTGCAGCGGCTGACGTTGGAATTGCGATCGGAACAGGGACAGATATTGCAATGGAAGCAGCGGATATTACGCTCATGCGAGGTGACTTGCTGTCTATTATCGATAGTATCCAACTTTCCGAAGCAACGATCCGGAAAATTAAACAAAACTTAGGGTGGGCATTCGGCTATAACGTCGTACTCATTCCTGTAGCAGCATTTGGTTTTTTGAATCCGATTTTGGCTGGTGCTGCGATGGCATTAAGTTCCGTATCCGTCGTTGTGAACACGTTATTTTTAAACCGCTGGAAACCGCATCATGAATAATAAACTTAAAGATTTAACTTTAGGGGGATAGATAAATGGCTAAGAAAAAGAAAAAAAGAAATACAATGAAAAATACACAACAGCAAAAAAAGCAACAATCGAATGTACCCGCCATTCTGTTTTTCTCGATTAGCGGTGTTGTCATCGTTGCATTTTTAATCTTTTTTGCGATGAATAGCGGAAATGATTCGACGCAAAACGTAGCAAATGAAGAACCGTTAGAATATGAATTTACTTATGAAGGACAACCTTCGATTGGAGATGAAGACGCACCGATTAAAATCGCCGAATTTGGTGATTATAGCTGTTCACACTGTAAAGATTTCCATGACGTTGTTTACCCTGAAATTAAGAAAGACTTTATCGATACAGGAAAAGTACAATTCTTTTTTATTAATTTTCCTTTTATTGATGATGACTCTGTCAACATTGCAAAAGGCGGAGAAGCAGTCTTTGCTCAAAATAAAGATGCGTTTTGGGATTACCACGATTTAGTCTATCAGCAAGAACAAAGAGAGGAGCAATGGGCGACGAATGATGTATTAACAGAGCTCGTTGCTGACAACTTGCCTCATATTGATGCTGACCAATTTAAAGAAGATCTTGAAAACAATGCTCAAATTTCGGCTATAAACGAAGATCTCACGATCGTTAAGGAGGCGGGTATTACAAGTACACCGACGATGTTTATTAACGGTAAAGAGTTTAAACAATGGTATGATTACAAAGCTGTGAAAGAAGAGATTGAGCGTCTCTTAGAAAACGAAGAACAATGATGAAGTCTGATTACCTCCGTTTTTTTGCGTGGATAATCTCTATCATTGCTGTCACCGGCAGTTTATATTTTAGTGAAATACGTGGTTTTATCCCATGCGAATTGTGCTGGTACCAGCGCATACTCATGTATCCGCTCGTCATCATACTCGGGATCGGATTTTATAAAAAGGATAAACATATGTCGGTTTATGTCTTGCCATTGACAGTCATCGGGATGGGAGTGGCACTCGTACATTATTTGCACCAAAAAACCGACTTGTTTCAGCGTGCCATTCAATGTACACAAGGGGTGTCTTGCTCTGGTCAATACATCAACTGGTTCGGCTTCATTACGATCCCTTTTTTATCATTGGTTGCATTCACATTGATTACAATATTAACCATTTTCTCAAAACAGGAGGCTGATCAAGTTGAGCATTGATCGGTCTCTTTCGTTTTACATGCTCAATCACTTTAAAAAAATGACGATTTTTTCACAAAAAAGAAAGCGTAACAGAATGTGCACAGATTCTGCAAAATTTCGGTCTACAATAGGGTAAAATGAGAGATGAAATTTAACGGAGGATGCAAATGGACAAGAAGAAAAAGCGATTAATGATGCGAACAAGCATATTAATTATTATCGTCGTCGCGCTTGGCTATACGATTTATGCAAGCATTTTTAATGAGAGTAAAGTCGTAGAGTCCGGTGACGAGGCACCGAACTTTCATTTGCAAACACTTGATGGTGAAGAGGTTCAATTAAGTGATTACAAAGGAAAGGGAGTTTTTTTGAATTTTTGGGCGACGTATTGTCCACCATGTAAGGAAGAGATGCCTTATATGGATAATCAATATGAAGAGTTCAAAGAGAAAGGTGTAGAAATTTTGGCTGTTAATGTTGGCGAACCACTTCTTACCACACAAAAATTTGTACAGCGGTATGATTTATCGTTTCCGATCCTCATGGATGAACGCGAAGAAGTGTACAAAGCATACGGTGTAAAGCCGATACCAACGACGTTTTTAATTGATAAAGACGGGAAAGTGATCGATCGAGTAACGAAAGGCTTAACGGAAGAGGAAGTTAAACAAATGATGGAGCGGATTGTTCCTTAACGATTTATCGCGGTCTCAATTATGTGTTAAGGGTGTGATCATGTGGGGGATTTAAATGTATTTTTAGCGTTTGGAGCAGGGGTATTATCTTTCGTTTCTCCTTGTACATTGCCGCTTTATCCCGCATTTTTGTCCTATATAACGGGAGTATCAGTTGATGAACTAAAAGAGAAAAATGGGATGTTGCAGAGACGGGCGATTTTGCATACACTCTTTTTCTTAATTGGCTTTTCGCTTATTTTTGTCGCATTAGGTTTTGCTACGTCATTTATCGGTTCGTTATTTACGAAGTATGATGTGCTTATTCGTCAAATTGGTGGAATTTTAATTGTGTTTATGGGGCTTGTTATCGTTGGTGCGATTCAACCGAAGTTTATGATGAAAGATAGTACATTTACGTTTCGGAATCGCCCTTCCGGTTACTTCGGCTCAAGCTTAATCGGACTAGCGTTTGCAGCGGGTTGGACACCGTGTATGGGACCAATTTTAGCAGCCGTTGTCGGACTCGCTGCGACTAATCCAGGTTCAGGACTGCTGTATATGCTCGTCTATACATTAGGTTTTGCTATTCCATTTTTCTTAATGGCTTTCTTTATTGGTAGGATGAATTGGATTAAAAAATTCAGTGACAAGATTATGAAAGTCGGCGGTTACACGATGATTTTTATTGGTGTGTTTTTATTTTTCGGCTGGATGACGAAAGTGACGTCATTCTTAACGAACAATGTATTTGATGGATTTATGGGATTTTAAAAAGAAACGTACTTTGGATATTTTACCAGGGTACGTTTCTTTTTTTTACGATTAATTATTGCCTGAATATACTCTACAAGTTTCAAGTTGCATTGATGTATAAAAATAAATAAATACATTTTAAGGTTTTTTAATCGATACATTTTTCTTTAAACGAAGTTAATCGTTCGCGCTTTTTTGTGAAGATATGTTCTTTGTAGTATGCGTCTTTCACGAGCAAATTCGGACCGAGACATTGTACAGCAGGACAGTGGCAATGAATGCTTTTGGCCAGATCGCTCTTGCGCCATGTTTCATACGCATCAAGTAAGCTCGTCGTTTGGATGTTCCCTAGTTCGGACCCATCTCCAAAATCGGTGACGATTATTGAACCGTCAAAAATATTTACGTTTAAACGTGAACGCCCGTCAGGGTCATTACGGACTGTGACATTTTTTGCTCCTTGTAATTTTTTTAATAAATGAAGATCTTCATCTTGTTCGCTACACGGGTAAAAAGGTAATGTTCCAAACAACATCCAAATATTGTCGTTTTGATGGTCCAACAGTTCATGAATCCCTTTACGAATTTCATCTAATGTTGCGATTTCTAAATGGCTGGCAAAATCGCTAGGATACATTGGATGAATTTCGTGACGCTGACAGCCCATGTCAACGATCGCTTCGTGTATTGTTTTCAAATGTGGAAGTGTTCGTTTGTTTATCATTGTTTCTGCAGCGATAAAGACTCCTTGTTTTGAGAGGCTCTTCGCATTGTCAATCATACGTTCTAAAAAGCGCGCTCGCACCTCATATGCTGGTGTTTTTTTCATTGCTCCAAATCCGATATCGACAAAATCATCTACAGTTCCGTAGTTATATGAAATGTGCAAAACGTCTAGATAAGGAAGCACATCTTCATAATTTTGGAGAGGCAATGTTAAATTGGAATTTAATTGCGTCTTCGCACCTCGGTCGTGGGCATATTTTAGCAGTGGAATAACATAGTTCTCGACGGACTTCTTTGAAAGCATCGGTTCTCCGCCAGTAATGCTAAACGAACGTAAAAACGGAATTTCATCTAACCGTTTCAATAAAAGTTCAAGAGGAAGGGCTTCTGGGTCCTTCGTTTGTAATGTATAACCAACTGCGCAATGTTCACAACGCATGTTACATAACGTTGTTGTCGTAAATTCGATGTTCGTTAATCTCATATCGCCAAATTGTTCTATGTCTAAATAAGCTTCCCACGGGTCATTCGTAGGCTGAATGAGCGAACGGTTTTTTTCTTTCGTTATCATGAATAATTCCCCTTTTAAAAATACTCTATCCTCATCTTATTGGATGTTTATGAGAAAAACCACTAAGACGGGTTTAAAACAGGAAATTTTTAAAATGAATAAGCTTCTTTATTTCGTTCACTCTAACAGGTAAAGGAGGTGCCTCTTATGGCAAAAGATGTCCTTTGTGAAGTAGATACATGTGTATTTTGGAGTCATGGAAACCGTTGTGAAGCTGAAAAAATTTATGTCGTTAGTAATGTTAGCAACCCGGAAACGACAGAGGAAACGGATTGTCATACGTTTGAACCTGTGTATTAATGAGCCGTGTAATTTACACGGCTTTTTTAAGTGCAAAAACCATATAGTTTAAGAATACTTTTATTTAAATTAACACGTTTCAATTTTAAAACATAACGATCTCAAAAATGAGACTTAGATTGAAGTTATTTAAGCAAAATTAAAGAACTTATTTACTCACATTAAAAAAATTTAAATGTTAACCTAACCGAATTGTGTTTTTATTTTTAAGTCTTAGGCTGTTTCAATAACGAAATAGCACGGATAAATGTTTAAGTCAAACAGAAAACTTCTTTTAAAAACCTTATTTTTTATAAAGTTGGCATAAAAATTGCAAACAAGATAAGTGTAAAAGAAAATAGCACACCAACTAGTTTTTAAAAGGAGTGATTGAGTAATTTTAAACTGAATTAATAAAAAAGAAAAGGAGAAAAGACATTGCATGGCTATTAAAGAGAGTACGTTAGATGCACTTTTTAATCCAGACAGTATTGCAATTATTGGCGCCACTCCCGATCCGAAACGAATTGGTGGACGTCCATTAGCGTATTTACAACAGAATAACTACAAAGGCTCTATTTTTCCAATTAATCCAAAATACGATGAGATTTCTGGATTAAAATGTTACAAAAATATAACAGAAATAAACGAAATAATTGATTTGGTCATCATTTCTTTACCGAAAAATTTAGTTCTCGATAAATTTAAGGAATGTGCAGAAAACGGTGTCCGTTCTGTCGTTATTTTTAGTGCAGGGTTTGGGGAAGTCGATGAAGAAGGCAGGAAAATACAAGATAAAATTACGTTAATTGCAAAAAAGCATGGTGTTAGGGTACTTGGTCCTAATTGCTTGGGTATGTTTAACGTCAAAAAAGGTGTTTATGCCACGTTTTCAACGATTCTCGAGAGAGAAACCCCATTAAAAGGAAGCATTGGCTTTGTTAGCCAAAGTGGTGCATTTGGATCGCACGTATTTACTTTAGCAAGACAAAATCAAATTGGTTTCAGTCATTTTATTGCAACTGGGAATGAAAGCGATGTCGATGTCGCCGACTGTATTTCTTTTCTCGCAGAGGATGATGACACGAAAGTGGTTGCCTGTTATATCGAAGGCGCAAAAGATGGGGAAAAATTAATCGACGCTTTTAAGTTAGCCGCTAAACATAACAAGCCCGTTGTTGCGCTTAAAGTTGGAACGACGGATGTAGGGAAACAGGCTGCGTTATCTCATACAGGATCATTAGCAGGTTCGGACGATATTTATGATGCTGTTTTTGAACAATACGGTGTATATCGAGCAAAAACAATTGAAGAATTTATTGACGTCGCTTATGCATGTGCTGAACTTCCAATTCCGAAAGGTAATCGAACGGCGATTTTTACCGTATCTGGTGGAGTAGGTATTATGCTGGCAGATCAATTAACAGAATGCTCATTGTCTGTTAAGGAAACACCGCAAGAAGTTCAGGGAAAATTAAAAAAGATTCTTCCGATTGCTGGTGTGAAAAATCCGATCGATACAACGGCACAAATTAATGCAATCCCTAATTTATTAGAAGATTTCATGGATACTGTTCTTTCTAGTGGTGTGTATAATTCAGCGATTGTGTTTCTTGCTTTTACCGGGTTAGATCTTGAAAAGATTAAAACGAGAATTAATGCGCTCAAAAAAGTGATGAGCAATTATCCGCATATTTCATTGATAACGGTCACATTAAATAATGATAAAAGTAAAAAAATGTTTGTTGAGCACGAACTCGTTCTTTCTGATGATCCAACACGAGCTGTAAATATGTTGAAAGCATTAAACTTTTTCCGAGAGAAGTTAAATCAACCACTCGAGCTTAAGCAAGGTCAAGATAAGAAAGAGAACTCATTAACAATTCAATCATCTGTTTTAACTGAATACGAAAGTAAAAAATTGATTCAGAAGTACGATATTCCAGTAACAAACGAAAGACTGGCAACTTCGTCAGAAGAAGCAGTAGCTTTTGCTAAAGAAATAGGCTTTCCAGTTGTCATGAAAGGGATGTCGCCACAAATTCTTCATAAAACGGACGAAGGACTTGTGCATTTAAATATAAACAATGAAAACGATGTTGCGCAAATCTATCAACGATTAAAGAACAAAATTGATAGTATCCAAGGTGCCCAGTTTGATGGTGTGTTAATTCAAGAGATGTTAACGGGAGATTCTCTAGAAATGTTTATCGGCTCAAAAAAGGATCCTGTTTTTGGGCAAATGATTTTAGTCGGTATGGGCGGCATATATATTGAAGTTTTAAAAGATGTGTCAATGCGTAAAGCACCTGTTTCTATTGAAGAAGCTGAACGAATGGTAAATGAACTTCGGGGAAGTAGTTTATTAAAAGGGGTCCGTGGAAAACAACCATACGATGTAGAAGCTTTATGTGAAGCTATTTCGAAATTCAGTCAATTTATTTCTAGGTTTGAACATTCGATAGAGGAGATCGATTTAAATCCAATGATGGTATTTGAACATAGTAAAGGCGTCAAGGCTGCTGATGCATTGATTACATTAACAAAATAACAACACAACAGATATAGGAGAGATAAATTATGGATTTTTCGATTCCAGAGGAAACACAAGAAATCATTAGTGGTTTAAAACAGTTTATTGAAAAAGTCGTCATTCCACTTGAGGAAGAAAATGAAGAATTGCTAAATAATCCGAGAAAATACTACACCGAGGAAGGTCACCATTCTCCTGAAGTTGAAGCATTGAGAAAAAAAGTACGAATGGAATCGGCTAAAGCGGGTTTTTATACGATGTTTGGAGCGAAAGAGTTAGGTGGGGAAGAATTCGGTCCTGTAACAGCAGTATTAGTTCAGGAATTTTTAGGTAAACACTATCCGCACAATAAACTCATTCATCCAATCGTTATTCCGTCTCCGTTTACGAACGGTTTGACACCTGTGCTTAACGGTTTAAATGAACATTTAAAATCTAAATATATTGATAGAATTCGCACCGGAGAAAAAACACTCTGTTTTGGCCTTTCAGAACCTGATGCGGGATCCGATGTGTGGAATATAAAAACAAGAGCCGTAAAAGAGGGTTCGGAGTGGGTGATTAATGGAACGAAACAATGGATCTCGAATGCAGCGTACGCTGATTATTGCTTGCTTTTTGCGGTGACCGATCCTGAGTTAAAAGAACAAAGGAAAGGTGGAATTACTTGTTTCTTTGTCGAAACAAAGGCAGAAGGTTTTTCAGTAGATTCGGCAATTCCTGTAATGGGTGATTTAGGCGGGGAAGCTACAATTATCAGTTTAGATAATTTGCGTGTATCCGAAGAAAACATTGTGGGGGAGCTTCATATGGGGTTCTCAAGAGCGATGAACGGTATTAATACGGGACGATTGGGCATGAGTGGTAGAAGCATTGGTTCTGCTCAATGGGCATTAGAGAAGGCCGTAGAGTATTCACAAATTCGTGAAACGTTTGGCAAAAAAATTGCTGAGCACCAAACGATACAAAATATGCTCGCAGAATGTGCGATTGATATTTATGCGGCTAGAAATATGGCATTGAATTGCGCATGGAAAATCGAAAACAATAAAAAAATGCCGCGGAAAGAGATTTCAATTACGAAAGCGTTTTGCACAGAAATGATGGGACGCGTTTATGACCGTGCAATCCAAATTCATGGCGGTGTTGGAGTAACAAATGAATTGGGGCTTGAAAAAGGATACCGGCTTGCAAGAACGTTACGCATTCCGGATGGGACATCAGAAATTCATCGCCGTACAATTGCTCGAAGCTTACTGAAAGGTGATCTTTCATTTTAATAGATTCATAGAGCGAGCAAAGTATGTATCAGAAATAGCAGGGTATAAGCTCTTTATAAAAATGAGAGACGAGCATAAGCTCCCTGCTAACTCTGCTTACTCGATTATAAAAGGAGTTTATCATGAAAAAAGCACTACAGCAACGAGAAGAAGATTTAATGTTAAAAAATCATTTCCGTCAATTCATTGGTGTTCAAATTGAAGAGATTAATGAGGGTACTGCCGTCATAGCTTTACCATTTAATGAAAAATTACTACAGTCGGCAAACATGATTCATGGTGGGGTTCTCTCAGTATTAATTGATTCTGTAATCGGAACGGCGATTCGTTCCGTTTTAAACGACGATACATTTGCTGTAACTGCTGAAATGAATGTGAATTATTTTCGTCCAGCGATGAAAGGAACGATACGAGCGAAAGGAAAAGTCATAAACAAAGGGCGATCATTGGTCGTAGGAAGCGCTGATATTTTTAGCGAAGACGGTAAGCTATTGGCAACAGGAAGAGCAACTTATGCAATTAAGGAGAAAAAGCAAAAGAAAAATAGAACAGGCGGGATAATATGGCAGAAAAATTAGTATTGATTGAAAGAACAGGTAAAATTGCTTATTTAACTTTAAATCGTCCTGAAAAGTTAAATGCGTTAAGTCAAGAATTGTTCGAAGATCTTGATGCGGCACTCGACGAAGTGGAAGCGGATGACGAAATCAGTGTTGTCATTATTAGAGGTAAAGGGAGAGCGTTCAGTGTTGGTTATGATGTTGGAAAACCTACAGATAAAACGGTTACCGAAGATCGAGACATGTTAGAAGCATTTACGTTACGCTGGTTAAGAATCTGGGATTTTCCAAAACCGATCATTGCGCAAGTGCAAGGTTATGCACTCGCAGGTGGAACGCAACTACTTGCATGCTGTGACATAGTCGTTACAGACAAAGACGCAACGTTTGGCTTCCCATCCTTACCGCTCGGTGGTGGGTTCGTAGGCATGTATTGGGGATGGCATATCGGCGTTCAGCGGGCAAAGATGCTTGATTTGACGGCTGGGAGCCGCATTAGCGGAAAAGAGGCAACAGACTATGGTTTTGCCGCTAAATGCTTTGATGGCGACCGATTAGAGGAAGAAACGTTAAAAATTGCCCGAGGTATCGCTAAAACACCATTAGACATTCTTAAGCTTAAGAAAAAAGCACATAATCGTGTAATGGAAGCACAAGGTTTCCGGAACACTTTAATGTTTGGCCCAGAACAAGATGCGATTATTCATACAGCTGACGGAATTAAATTAGTTCGAGAAAAAATTAACGAACTTGGCTTAAAAGGAGCCATCGAGTGGTTTAACAACCAAGAAGTTTAATCGGCTTAATCGCATATGAAAGGATTTGTTAATCATGTCGTTTCATGATTCAGTTGCCATTGTTACCGGTGGTGCCCGTGGTATCGGGGCCGCAACGGCTTTGAAATTAGCAAGGAATGGAGCAAAGATTGCCATATTCGATATGAATAATAGCATGGCAGCAGAGACAGTAGAGAAAGTAAGAAATTTAGGCAGTGATGGTAGATTTTTTTCTGTTGATGTTACGAGTCGTGAGCAAGTTGAAGAAGCAGTTGAAAAAACAATGTCCGAGTTTGGGAAAATCGATATTTTAATTAATAATGCTGGAGTATTGAAGGATTATCTCATTGATGATATGACGGAAGAAGCATGGGATTCTGTCATTAATGTAAACCTTAAAGGCAGTTTTCTCTGTGCGCAATCTGCTCAAAAATATATGAAAAAACAACAGTATGGAAAAATCGTTATGGTTTCCTCTCTAGCAGCAACAGGAACTAAAGGAAGAGTTAATTATTCTTCAGCTAAAGCAGGAATACAAGGCATGACGAAATCACTTTCTATCGAATTAGGTTCATTTGGGATCAATGTAAATGCAGTTGCTCCAGGGTTCATTGATACAGAAATGAGTAATGTATCGAAAGCATCAGCAAAAAATAGGGGAATTAAAGATTTTGATGCTTTTAAAAAGTCCTTTATAAACAGCAATCCAATTCAACGAGTTGGTCGCCCAGAAGATGTAGCAAATGTCATCTCATTTTTGGCTTCTAGTGAAGCGGATTATGTGACAGGTCAGGTCATTTATGTGTCTGGTAGCCCTGTCACGTAATCAATTCAAACCATGAAGGAGTGTTTGTTTTGAAATTATTAGGAATATCCGGAACGATTGTCGGATCAAAAACTCAGATAGTTGTAGAAAAGGCTTTGGAAGAAGTCGAGAACATTACTCCTGATATTGAAGTTGAGTTATTAGATTTAAAAAAATATAACATTGAACTTTGCGATGGTCGTGATCCGTCTGCATACAATCAAGATACGCAAAAAGTGATTGACATCATTTCATCAGCAGATCGTTACATTATCGGAACCCCGATTTTTCACGGTTCTTTTCCAGGAATATTAAAGAATGTCCTAGACTTAATCCCGGCACAAGTTTTCCGCCACAAAGTTATCGGTTTTATGGCAACGGGAGGAAATCATCAGCATTATCTAGTTGTTGAAAACCAATTAAAACCTATCGCAAGTTATTTTCAGTCGTATGTTGTACCTCAATATGTTTTCGCCCATAATAAAGATTTTAATGATAAAAATGAAATCATAGCACCAGAATTAATCGACAATATTAAAGGACTGGCAAATCAAATGATCAGCATGGGGAAATTAACAGTGTCGAAAAAATAACCGATTGAAAGGAGACATTGCTATGAAATCAGTTCAATTCGTAAATTATACGGATCATTCCTTTCAAAAGTTGTGTGAAAAAAAGTACGGCATAAATAGAGGCGTCTACAATGTAATCGATAATTGGTTTTATGAAAAGGGAATTAGAAATATTATTAGTCGTAGAAAAGAAATATTAGGCTTTCTCAATTTCATATCTAAGCAGTTTAGTCTTAATCAGTCCAAAGTTAAATTTGGAAGTGGGGGCTTGGTCAAAAAATTAGAAGAGTTTTGGTATGAAGTAAATGCGTTTTATCGAATGAATAATGATTCATAATGATATCAAGATTAAAGGAGTACAAATGATGATGATTAAAGAACATTCAGAACAATTATATCGAGAAATTATGGGAAGTTATCCAACAGGGGTAACAATTATTACGACGCTAGATGTAAACAATAAACCTGTTGGTCTGACAGTTAATTCCTTTGCTTCAGTATCATTGGATCCGTTAATGATCTTATGGTGCATTGACAAAAACTCAGGAAGTATCGAAACGTTTAAAATTACTAATAAATTTGCAGTTAATATTTTAGCAGGTAATCAAAAAGAAGCATGTTGGGTTTTTGCGAGTAGAAATGAAACGGATCGTTTTGCAAAAGTCAATTGGGAACTCTCATCTAATGATCTACCTATTCTTAACGATGTTTTTGGTGTGTTGGAGTGCAAAAAAGTAGATGAAATTGATGCAGGGGACCATATGATTTTAATCGGAGAAGTGATCAATCTACAAAAAAATGATACTGACCCTATGTTATATTTTCGTAGAAAAGTAGGTTCAATACGTGAAGAGTCTGTTCAATAAAGCATTTGCAAAACGAAAAAGTAGATAATTTATACTTTGAACTCATAATAGGTATTACAGTTTACTTTTCCAAGTTCTCGAACTCACATGTTTATCAAATCATTTTATAAATATATCTTCTACACGTTAAAGGGAGAACTTTTATGCCGATTCAATTATCTGAAAAACAACAAGAAATTAAGAATAACTTTATTAATAATAGAGGGTATTGGACAGAAGCATTGGAACGTTTATTAAGACTAGATCCAAATTTTTTTGAAACGTATGCAACGTTTATTTTAACCCCTTGGAAGACAGGTGTGCTGGAGTCAAAAGTAAAAGAATTGGTCTCCATCGCAATCAATTCATCATCGACTCATTTATATGAAGATGGTGTACGAGCTCATGTTAGAAATGCGTTAAAACATGGAGCGACAAAAGAAGAGATTATGGAAGTGTTTGAATTAACAAGTGCGATTGGGATGCATACTCCTGCATTAGGGGTGCCTATTCTAATTGAAGAACTGGGGAGAGACATTGAACCTTTATCAGAGAAGCAAATGCAATTAAAAAAACAGTTTATAGACGAGATGGGCTATTGGAATGAATTTAGAGAGCATCTCGTTTCAATAAATGATGCATATTTTGAGGCTTATTTAGAGTTATTAACTTACCCGTGGAGAAACGGGGTGTTGGAATCGAAAGTAAAAGAATTTATTTACATTGCCATTGATTCTTCAACGACACATTTATATAAATTAGGTTTAAGGACCCATGTAAGAAGAGCATTAAAATTTGGTGCATCAATGGAAGAAATTATGGAAATTTATGAACTGACTAGTGCTCAAGGTTTGCAAACAGTTGAAATGGGCGCAACAATTTTATTCGAAGAATTAGGAAGAGACAGAAAATTACAAAAAAATAATTGTTAAAAAAAGCATATTTTTTATGATAGACTTCTTGAACCAAATATGAAACACGATGTTTTATTAACGATACATGTTTGGTAGAAGTTTTAATTGGAAATGAAGAATAGATTTTGCGTTGATTTATTAAAAAAATGTCGAATTTTAAAGGATTTTAATAAATTATGACGATGGAATAAATTTTTTGGCATGTTTTTTGCATATTTATGAAACCGATATCGAAATTAAAAAGATATAAAGATTGATTACGATATCGAGAATGAAGATTAGGGGAGGAAAAAAGTATAACGATAAGAAAATATCATACAAGTAATGAAAACGCTTTATTTAATAGGTTCGTAGAGTATGAGTGATATTTAAAAAGATTGACTGGGAGTTGAAAACATGAGTAACAAAATGAGATTCGGATTATTTTTCTTAAACTCAGTAGCACCATGGAAAACTGATGC